>JASHSY010000092.1 GCA_030040825.1 Xanthobacteraceae bacterium | reverse complement strand
CGGCGTCACCTACGCGCGCAAGATCGAGAAGAACGAGACTCGCATCGACTGGACCAAGCCGTGGCAGCAGGTCCACGACCACTGCCGTGGATTGTCGCCGTTTCCCGGTGCTTGGTTCGAACTTTCCGCGGTGGGACGGGTCAAGGTATTGCGCACGACCAAGGGCAACGGCAACGGTACACCCGGCCAGGTGCTCGATGACAAGCTCAATGTAGCCTGCCGCGACGGCGCCTTGCGGCTCGTTGAATTGCAGCGCGCTGGCCGCGCGCCGATGCCGGCCGCCGAATTTCTGCGCGGCACCCCAATTGCGCTCGGCACCAGGTTGAGCTGACCGTGCCCCGCTACAAGCTGACCATCGAATATGACGGCACGCCGTTCGTCGGTTGGCAGGTGCAGGGCAACGGCGCCTCCGTGCAGGGCACACTGATCGAGGCCATTGCCGCGTTCGCGGGTGAGCGCGTCATGGTGCACGGCGCTGGGCGCACCGACGCGGGCGTACACGCGCTCGGACAGGTGGCGCATATCGACATGGCCAAAGACTGGGACGTCAGCAATGTGCGCGATGCGATCAACTTCCATCTGCGGCCACTACCGATCGCCGTGCTGGCGGCAGAACAGGTGGCGGCAGATTTCGATGCTCGCTTTTCGGCGATCAAGCGGCACTACCTCTATCGAATCATCAATCGTCGCGCCGACCTGACGCTCGAACAAAACCGCGCTTGGCGCCTGCCGCGCTCGCTCGACACCCAGGCGATGCATGATGCAGCGCGAAAGCTGATCGGCAAGCATGATTTCACGACGTTCCGCTCGACTGAGTGTCAGGCAAAATCGCCGGTAAAGACACTCGATCGGCTCGACGTGAGGCGCGACGGCGACCAGGTGTGTGTGATCGCCGAGGCGCGCTCATTCCTGCAACATCAGGTGCGCTCGATGGTCGGCTCACTGGTGCATGTCGGTGAGGGCAAATGGACCGGCGACGATCTTGTTGCCGCGCTCGAAGCGCGCGACCGCACGCGTTGCGGCCAAGTCGCACCGCCGCACGGGCTTTATCTCGTGCGGGTGGAGTATTGATGGCCCTCGGTCAAGAGAGAGAGAGTGTAAGCCCGCTCCTTCCGCCAACGCCAGTTTTCCGGAACGGGCCTCTTTAGCGATAGACCTCGCGGCGATGTCCGATCGCGACAACCAATACGATGAAGCGATTATCCTCGATGGCGGCAACGATGCGGTAGTCGCCAATACGGTAGCGCCATAGACCCTTGCGGTCACCGGTGAGCGCGTGGCCCAAACGGCGCGGATTGTCGCTGCCTGCAATACGTTCGCGCAGGAATAGCAAAACGCGCGTTTCTGCATCCGCACCGAGTTTGCGCAAGTCACGAACGGCCGCGCGGTCGAGTTCTACCCGCCAGAACGGCGTGTCCATCAGCGTTTGGCGCGTCGCCTGAGCTGCCGCTCCAGGCTTTCAAGCGTCACGCGTGGACCGCCACGCGCGAGGCGCCGCCGGGCTAGATAGTAATCCTCAATATCCTCGATCTGGCGCAAAATCGCCTCGCGCGCATAATAGCTCTTGCTGCGGCCGGTTTTCTTCGCCAAGGCAACGAGCCGCCGCTCGATGTCAGGTGGCAAACGAAGGGCAAGCATCGGGAAAATCTCCGGTTGGTTCACTTGCTATACATGTATAGCAAGTATCGACAAATCCGAAAGTCCTTTCCGCCGTGAGTATTGAGTATCGTCATAGCCGTTCGAAGAACGGAGTCGTTTTCGCTCGCCTGTGACCTGGCCATCCACGTCTTTTCGTCAGGCGCGAGATCAAGACGTGGATGCCCGGCACGAGGCCCGGGCATGACGAGTCAAAAGGGACCGACAAGTTCATCCGAAATACTTGTCGATGATCCGCCGATAGATGGCAGTCAACGCTACGAGGTCGGCGACTGGCACGCATTCGTCGACCTGATGCATGGTTTGCCCAACCAAACCGAATTCCAGCACCGGGCAATAATCCTTGATAAAGCGCGCGTCCGAGGTACCGCCGGAGGTCGACAGCTTTGGCTTTCTGCCGGTTACTTCCGCGATGGCGCCGACGGCGAGCGCGGTGAACGGGCCCGGCTTGGTCACGAACACCTCGGCATTCGACTTCTGCCAATCGATGCGATGCCGGACGCGGCCGGCGGCTGCGGCCTGCGCGCGCTGCTCGACCAACGCCTTCAGCGCGGCCGGGCCGTGACAGTCGTTGTAGCGGATATTGAAACGCGCACGCGCCTCGCCGGGAATGAGATTGACGGTTTCGTTGCCGACATCGACCGACGTGAATTCAAGGTGCGAGGGATCGAAGTGCTCGCTGCCCTGGTCGAGCGGCGCCTGCAGCGCAGCGATCAGCGTGATGAGCCCGCGAATCGGATTGTCTGCGCGATCGGGGTAAGCAACGTGACCCTGAAGGCCCAGCACCACCAGCGTACCGTTGAGCGAGCCACGGCGGCCTGCCTTGATAGTGTCGCCGACCACCTCGACATTGCTCGGCTCCCCGAGAATACAATGGTCGAAAATCTCGCCGCGTTTCGCCGCCCATTGCAGCAGCTTGATCGTACCGTTAACAGCGACGCCCTCCTCATCGCCGGTGATAAGAAGCGAGAGCGAACCGTTTTTCGGGCGGCCGCCAATGGCCGCGAGATAATCAAGCGCGGCAGCGATGAAGCACGCGATGCCGCCTTTCATATCGACCGCGCCGCGGCCGTAGAGCCTGTCGCCGGCGACTTCGCCGCCGAACGGCGCGTGCCGCCAGGCCGCTTCGTCGCCGGGCGGCACCACATCGGTATGACCGGCGAATACGAGATTGGGCTTTCGTTCGCCGATGCGTGCGTAAAGATTTTCCACCGGCGCCGTACCCGGCTCGGTAAAGGTCGCACGCTGCACGCTAAAGCCCGCCTTCGCCAACACGTCTTGCAAATAGGCGAGCGCGCCGCCTTCCGCCGGCGTGATTGAACGGCAGCGGATCAGATCCCTGGCGATAGCGACGGGATCGGCGGTCATCGTTGTTTACGTCCCCGCCAGCGGATCGGGACCGTATTTGTTCGGACCGGCGGTGCCGCGGCGAAAGCCAAGCTCGACCAACAGCGCGACCCCGAAAACCGCAAACGGAATCGTGGTGGCGAGCGCAAGCATATTGCTCGAATCGTTGACGGCGATCGGCAAACCCAACACGTCGAGAAAGTCGAACACCGCATTGGCGGTGAAAAACGCGATCAACAGCCACACCGGAAGCTCGCGGTCGTGCGCGCGTTTCAGCGTTATGGCGAACTCCGGATAGGTGAAGGCAAGATCGACGATGGCGCTCAAGCGGTCGCCTTGTATCTGGTCGGCCAACAGGCAGGCCAGCACATTGAGGATATAGACCGCACCCATGGCGATCCAAAATGTCTGGCGGCCGATGCGACCGTGAAATTCGTTGAGGAGGTAGGGCCAATCCATCGGCACGACGCGTTCGACTCAATCCCGCAGCAATTCGTTGATGCTGGTCTTGGCGCGGGTCTTTTCGTCGACCCGCTTGACGATAACGGCGCAAGCAAGGCTCGGACTCGGCTTGCCGCCGAGCGGCTTGCCCGGCAGGCTACCCGGCACCACCACCGCATAAGGCGGCACCTCGCCTTGCATAACTTCACCGCTATCGCGGTCGATGATTTTGGTCGACGCGCCGATGAACACGCCCATCGACAGCACCGCGCCTTCGCGCACGATCACGCCTTCGGCGACTTCCGAACGGGCGCCGATAAAACAATTGTCTTCGACGATCACCGGCCCGGCTTGCAGCGGCTCCAGCACCCCACCGATGCCGGCGCCGCCGGAGATATGACAGTTTTTTCCGATCTGCGCACAAGAGCCGACCGTTGCCCAGGTGTCGATCATGGTGCCCCGATCGACGTAAGCGCCAACGTTGACAAAGGACGGCATTAGCACCACGCCCGGCGCAATGTAGGCGGAACGGCGCACCACGCAGCCAGGCACCGCACGAAAGCCGGCGGCACGAAACTGCTTGTCGTCCCAGCCGTCGAATTTCGACGGCACTTTGTCCCACCACCCGGCGCCACCGGGGCCACCTGAAATGACGCTCATGTCGTTCAGCCGGAACGAAAGCAGCACTGCCTTCTTCAGCCACTGATTGACCTGCCAGCTGCGGTCCACGGCCTTTTCCGCGACGCGGGCGGCGCCGCGATCGAGCAGATCGAGAGCTGCCTCGACTGCTTCGCGGACCGCGCCTTTGCTTGCCGGTCCGATCTCGTCGCGCCGCTCGAACGCGGCGTCGATGGTCTCAGCGAGAGACGTGGTGCGGGCGGCGAGGTCAGCGGCCGACATAGGAGGTCCCCTTGCTGCCGCGGTTTGTCGGAGCGCGCCATGGCGATGTCAAGCGCCAGCCTACCTTCCGCCAAAAGTCGGAACCTTCTTGCCCGAGCCACATTGTTTGCAACGGCGATCAGGGCAATAGCATGATTACCATGGGTATCGGGTTCGGCGGCGGGGTATTTTATTGGCTTGCCGATTATCAACTGGCGTTCTGGATATTGGTGTATGCGATTATCTACGGCGCACTGAGCGCATTACGCGGCGAAAACCCGCGACACGCGACGTGGGTGATTTATCGGCGCGGCAGCGGTCTGACGATTGCGGTGTTGATTCCGGTCGCCTTGCATATCGGCAACCTCGCCGGCTATTTTTAGTCAGCGCCGACTGGCCGGATCGCCGGGTCGCTCCTGGCGGCGGCAATGGTGCGCAGAAAATCGGCCAGGTTATCGGTGACGTGATCGACGTGCGGATCGTCGCGCCCGGCAAGCTCCCATTCTTCCCGAAACACTTCGCGGGTGCCGGCGGGCACGACCAGCACCGTGGTCATGCCCAGCGCGTGCGGCACTTCGAGATTGCGCGCCAGATCCTCAAAAATAGCGGCCTTCGCCGGATCGACGTTATGGCGGGCGAGGAAACGGTTATACGCCTGCGGCCGCGGCTTTGGCTCAAGTTCGGCAGCGGCAATGTCGAAAACATCCTCGAAGCGCTCTTCGATCTCAAGCCTGCGCATCACCGTTTCGGCGTGGCGGCGCGTGCCGTTGGTGAGAACGAGCTTGCGGCCAGGCAGCCCGGCAATCGCCGCGCCAAGCGCCGGATCGGGCGTGAGCGGGGAATAATCGATCTGATGCACGATTTCCAAGAATTCATCGGGATCGAGACCGTGCTCTTCCATCAATCCGCGCAAACTGGTGCCGTAGCGCCGGTAATAATCCTTTTGCAATCGGAAGGCCTCGTCAGGGGTCACGTCGAGGAAGCCCGCGATGTAGTCGCGGATGCGAACGTCAACCTGCTCCCACAGGTTGAGATGATGCGGATAAAGCGTGTTGTCGAGATCGAAGACCCAAGCCTCGACCGCATCAAAACCGCGAGCAGAATGAGCAGGCATTCGGGCGACTCGTTGTTGCCACACTTGCCGGCGAGGAGGCATTGCCGCTCGCCGAATCAGTTTTAGCAACTAGAGAAATATAGGCCTTAGTGGAGCTTTGGATTTGACATTCGCTTCGCGAATTCGCCGCTCGATCGATGGCGAAGTCAAATCCGCGCCCCTGTTAAGCCGGGAGCAATGATGCGAAGGAAGCTCCGCAAGACGATTGCTTTGATGCAGGCGGCGCTCATCGGCACGCTTGCCGCGGCTGTGCTTGCCGCTATCGCCCTGCTGATTTCGCATTCCTGACAGGCGCGAGGCGCGTGCAGGGCCGCAATGTTTAACCTGCGTCGCGCCAACCCGCTGCCGGAACAAGGCCTTTCAAGGCGCCGTCATGCAAACGCACCGGATCGCGCTCACCTTCCATCGCCAAGCGCAGCAGCGAGCGCGCCAGCTCGTCCGGACGCACCGTCCGGTTGCCCTCCGCCTTGAGAGTCAGCCATGCCTCGTCGAAGGCGGCCTCCAGGATGACCAGCGTCGGCGGATCGAACGAAGCAGCATGGAACCCGCGCATGGTCGTCCTCACCGAATTGCCGCGGACAGGGAATGTTACGGAGAACCGGAGCATCAGCGTCAAGTTGGCCGAGTTTGTGACGTGGGCGATGAAATGCGCATGACATGCAGTCGCGGCATGCAGGGGGTGAGGCCAGAGGCGTTCATTTCCAGATTTGAAACGCCACCAATGCCGCCAACATGATGCCGCTGCCGGCTGCTTGCAGCGGAGTGATCAACTCGCCGAGCGTAAGCGCGCTGAGCACCATCGCCGTCAGCGGCTCAAGATTCATGATCAGCGCGGTGCGAAACGGCCCGATGCGGATGGTCGACACGAATACGAAGAGGATGGCGGCGGTGGTAGCGAGACTCATCGCCACCAGCGCCGCCCAACCGCCATCGGTTTGCGGCGGGTGCCATGTTCGTGTTGCGGCCGAAACCGCAACAAAGATCGCAAGCTGCGCAATCACCGAATACCACGTGGTCAGCCGCGCGTCGGCGCTGACGAGGAATGCGCGGCTGACGATCAGGACGCCGGTGCGGCAGCACGCCGCGCCAAGTGCGTAGGCGATGCCGGCGAGCGCCAACCCGGCCGGATGGGCGCCGATCATGACCGCAAGGCCGAAGAAGGCGACCAGCGCGCAGGTGGCGCCGCGCCAGCTCAGGCGCTCAAGACCTGCCGCCGAAGCAGCAAGCCCGGTCAGCAGCGGATAGGCGAAGTAAGTTAGAACCGCCGTCGCTACGTCATTCGCCTCGATCGCCTTGAACAGGCAGAAGGTCAGGCCGGCGAACATCACGCCGGTGCCGAGCGATACCCAGCGGATGCGCGCATCCGTCGGCGGCGCCGGCCCAAGTCGCAGCCACAACGTCATAAAGGCGAAACCGACCACGCTTCGGAACGACAGCATGGTGAGCACGTCGCAATGTGCGCCGATGATGATTTTGGCGAGCACGTCGGAAATGCCGAGCGCAATCGCAGCTGCGAGGCCTGGCACGGAGAAAAAGACGAAGTTGAACTTCAACGTAAGCCCGGCACAATTATAGCGTCGCGCCGGAGGATTACGCGGCTCGCGGGCCTCGCGCAACCGGGTCCGGTTTTACGCTCGTTCTTGTTTCGGGGCGGGAAGTGGAACCGGTCGCGCGCGCCGCTCGAAGGATTCTTTCAACACCGCTGCGCCGCGAATGAAGGGAGCGATCAGCTCGCCTCTGATGGTGTGCGCCTGCTCGCGGTCCGGCTCAACGCCAAATTCGAGCTTTTCCGGCTCCTGCGCGGGGATGTAGAGCGTGCCGAACATCCAATCCCACAGCGCCAAGCAACTTCCCATGTTTTTGTTGAAGTGCGCCGGGTTGCGCGAGTGATGAATCTGATGATGGGCCGGGCTCATGAACAAACGGCCGAGCGCGCCGCCGAATGAGATCCACAATTCCGAGTGCTGCAAATGAACATAGATGTAGATGAAGACGACAAGAATGAGGTTGGTATCCGATAGCCCGTATTGCAAAGCCGGCTGGCCAAGCAGGTAACTGCCGACGCCGGTCGCAAGCCCGATCGAAACCGCAAGGATATTGAGAAAAATACACATGTAGACCGGATGGACGCGAAAGTTCGTCAGCGGCGTCAGCACCGTCGCCGAGTGGTGAACCTTATGGAACTCCCACAGAAATGGGATCCGGTGCGATAAATAATGATTGAGCCAATAGCCGAGCTCGTAAGCGAGGAATGCCATTACCGTGATAATGGCGCGGGCGGCAAATGCCGGCAGCGGCGCGGGAGACATTGGGCCGAACGTCGCGGCCAACTTGCCGGCCACGCTGTGGCTCAGCGTTTCGTACGAAAGCAGCGCCCATCCGAAGACGATGCCGAATATGAATAGGTTGAAATAAAAATAGCCTAGGTCTGCGCGACTCGAAGGGCTGGCAACGATACGTCGTGGAAACAACGCGCGGAGCAATGCGCGAAACCGGATACGGCGGCCTCGCTTGTAGCGCCGAAACGCAAGCACCAAGAGCGCGATCGCCAGTGCACTTGCCAGCGAGAACAGCGAGATGTGCGATCCCGGCGCTAAGAACGCCTGGTTCAGCCGGCCCAAGAAATACGCAATGCCCGGCGAAAAATCCAAGCGCGCCTCCGCCGCGTGGGAAAGCGCGAATGTTACGCGGCTATTGGTAAAGGTCGCGTTGTGCCAAAACCGCGCGCGCGGTTAATGGCGAATGAACGGATCAGTTGTGAATAAGCGTACCGGCGCCAAGCTCGGTGAACAACTCCAGCAACACCGCGTGCGGCACCTTGCCGTCAAGGATAACCACACCTTCCACGCCGCGCTCCAGCGCGTCGATGCAGGTTTCGACCTTGGGAATCATGCCGCCGGAAATCGTGCCGTCGGCAATCAGACGGCGCGCATCGTCGGCCGAAAGTTGCTTGATCAGCTGTTTAGACTTGTCGAGTACGCCGGGAACATCGGTTAGGAGCAGCAAGCGTTTGGCCTTGAGCGACCCAGCGATGGCGCCGGCAAAAGTGTCGGCGTTGACGTTAAAGGTGCCACCATTGCCCGCCGCGGCTACCGGCGCCAGCACCGGAATAATCTCACGTCCGAGAATCTGATTGAGCACAGTCACGTCGACTTTGTCCGGCTCGCCGACAAAACCAAGGTCAACCACCCGCTCGATGTGTGAATCCGGATCGGTTACGGCGCGCGTAAGCTTGCGGGCGACGACCATATTGCCGTCCTTGCCGGACAGACCGACCGCTTTGCCCCCAGCCGCGTTGGTGTAACCGACCATCTGTTTGTTGATCGAGCCAGCGAGCACCATCTCGACGATTTCCAGCGTCTTCTCGTCTGTGATGCGCAGGCCGGCCGCGTATTGCGACTGCACGCCGACTTTCTTGAGCATGGCTTCGATCTGCGGACCGCCGCCATGCACCACGACCGGATTGATGGCGGTCTGCTCGAGCAAGACGACGTCGCGGGCGAATTCACGCGCCAAATGCTCATCGCCCATGGCGTGGCCGCCGTATTTGATGACGATGATTTCCTCATCGTAGCGCTGCATATAGGGCAGCGCCTCGGAAAGGACGCGGGCGATCTCGTGCGCCGAAATGCTCATAAAAATCCCCGCTTACCGCGACGAAGGCCGTTGCCTTTTAGCGGGCTGCGCCTCGCGGCGAAAGGACTTCCGTGGGGTGCCCGGCATTGTCTTTGCCGCGGGAACCGGTGGGGCCAAAAGCGCAAATAATATCAAATAGGTCGCACCCATCCCGTGGAACGCCGCCAAGCGCACTGTGTTGGTTCAGCGACATCCGCCGTGCGCCTAAAAGTATGATGGGAGGGTTCCGATCCGGGAACCGGTCGGACGCGCGGTATGCGCGGCGCCGCGGCGGACGCGTGGGCGACAAAATAACAAAACAAAAAAGGAGATACCAATGTCCACAGCCTACTCAAGTGAAACCAGTGCGGCCGGCGAATCCGCTGCGTATGGCGGCTTTGTCGATGCCCTCGGCGGAATTGCAACCATCATTCTGGCGATCATCGCACTGTCCGGCGTCAAAGCCGACATCCTGCTGTCGATTGCCACCATCGTGTTCGGCGCTGCGCTGCTCATCCAAGGCGGTGCAATGCTGAGCGAGTTCGCGCAAATCGAGGCGGCAGCCGAAACACCCGCGGCCTCTAGCGGCGCCGGTGTCTCGGCGCTGTTCCTGATCGGCGCCGCCGGTATCGTGCTCGGCGTTTTGGCGCTGCTTGGCGTGCACGCGACGATCTTGACCTCGGTGGCCGTCATTGCATTCGGCGGCGCGCTGGTCGTCAGCGCTTCCGCGGTTTGGCACTTGCTGACCTCACGCTCGGTCGCCACCCGGTTCCAGAGCCGCGGCTCCCTGTTGAGTGCGGTTGCCACCGATATGGCCGCCGGTTCATCCGGCGTCCAAAGCATGGCCGGCCTGGCCGTGATCGTGCTCGGCATCCTCGCGGTTTCGGGCACCTATAGCCTGGTCCTGACGCTGGTGGCTCTGCTGGTCGCCGGTGCCGCTATCGTCATGACAGGCAGCACACTCAGCGGAACGATGATCGGCTTTATGCGATCATCGCCGCGGGAGCGCGGAACCATTGCGCAACGGATCGGCTGACGTCGAAATCGGCCGCCACCGGCTGCGTGAAGCGGGCGCCTTGGCATGGAGGGCGATCCATGCCGGGCGCCCGCCTTAACTGCGCTCTCCAACCAGCCGCGCGATGGCCGCGCGTAACGTGGCGATGCCGTCGCCGGTGCGCGCCGACGTAGTTAGAATATCCGGGAAAGCCGCCGCGCGGTTGCGAACTTCCGCCTGTACGGTCAGTCGGCGCCGGGCGAGTTCATCGCTGCTGACCTGGTCGCATTTCGTCAGCACAATTTCGTAGCTGACCGCCGCCTGACCAAGCATATCGAAAATAGTTTCGTCGGCCGCCTTAAGACCGTGACGCGCGTCGACCAGCAGATAAACCCGGCCTAATGTTGCGCGCCCGTTCAGGTATGCGCGGATGAGCTTGGTCCAGGCTGCGACCTTGCTCTTGGCCGCCGCTGCATAGCCGTATCCGGGCAAATCGACCAATATCACCTGTCGCGGGCCGCCGAAAAAAATCAGCTCCTGGGTACGGCCCGGCGTGTTCGATGTCCGCGCCAGCGCGTGCCGACCGGTGAGCGCATTGATCAAGCTCGATTTGCCGACATTGGACCGGCCGGCGAATGCAACCTCAAGCGTCTGCGGCTGCGGCAGCGAGGCAAGCGAGCCGGCCGCGGAAAGAAAGCTCCATTCGCCGGCAAACAGCCGACGACCGGCCTCAATCTCGGTGGCGGAGAAATCGGTCGCCTCGCTCATGGACGGCAGCGGCTTTCTCGCGGTTCTTCAGAAACCGCCAAATGAAAAAGGGGGACATCGTGTCCCCCTTGCTCGAACTCGCAGATCAAAGCAACGCCGATTTAGGAGGCGGCCGCGCTGTATTGGTCGAATTCGACCGTTACCGGCGCATAAGCCGGATTCTTGCCGCTGCCCTGGTAACGCACGGCGGCCGCAACCGCGGAGATTCCGATTTGCCGGTAGCGCAAATGCAGGGCGACATTCTCTAAAGAAGCCTCGCACTTTTGCTGATTGCTGTTTGCGGCCTTGGCCGTCACGTTCGACATGGTCAGAACCCGTTCCCTTTTCGTGAGCGATGAGCCCTCGGTACATCGCGACTAGGGCGGAAATGGGCGGCAAATCGCGCCGTGTCGTGGCATCGACCGCCACATCCGCGACGGCGGCAGATGACACAATGGCTGGTAAACCCTTGGTTAACGTGTGCAAACCATTATTGGCGGCCGTCGCGGCAGACAGGAACCGAAGCTGGGCGAAAGGTGAGACATTCCTGCAACACTTGCCGCTCACATTGATGCCGAACCTGCGGAATGCTGGAATGATTATGATGATTTCGGTACAGAACTCGCTGGGCAGACTCAAGGCTGGGACGGCGGAATAGTGGGTAGCTCAATGGCAATGCGTGCGCTTGTTTTCATCGTCGCCGCTCTTGCACTCGGTGGCTGCGTTCAGGACATGGCAAGCGGGACACTCGATCCCGCGGGTGAGGCTGGCTGGAAGCAGAAGGACAAGGATTTGATGTCCAATCTGCCGTACAATCAAGCTGCTGTCCCCGAAGCTTATCAGCGACACATCGTCGAATATCACCGCAAAGAAGCGCCCGGCACCATCCTTGTCGATAGCGACAACAAATTCCTCTATTACGTGCTACCGGGGGGCAAGGCCATCCGTTACGGCATTGCTGTCGGCGAAGAAGCGCAAGCCTGGAGCGGCCTCGCCAAGGTGGGTCGCATGGAAGAATGGCCGCCATGGATACCGACCCCAGGCGAGCAAGCACGGCTCGGACCATTGCCCGCTTACGTGACCGGCGGCCCGCATAATCCAATGGGGGCACGCGGCATGTATCTCTACTCCGGGAACAAGGACACGCTCTATCGCATCCATGGCACCAATCAGCCGGAATATATCGGTAGCGCCGTTTCTTCCGGCTGCATTCGCATGACCAACGAGGATGCGATCGACCTTTACAACCACGTCAAGGTCGGAACACCCGTCGTGGTGTTGCCACCACACGGCGATGGACCGTTCACTCCGCGCATCGCGGGCGCCGCCCAGAGTTCGGCCGCCTACTGACAATCCAACAAACGCGGCAGCAAATCGGGGCGCCGGACTCGGTTCGGCGCCCTTTCTCTTTCGTCAGCTCAAGCGCCAAGATCGACCCGCACGATTTCCGGAGGCACGCCCAGCCGCGCCGGAATCACGCTGGTGCCTAGTCCGCCCGACACAATCAAGTGCCGGCCCCGCTCGACGATGTGGCCATAGGCGAAGCGCGCGCCATATTGCGATGGCACGAAGGCCGGCCAGATCAGCGGCACGCGGATTTGTCCGCCATGGGTATGGCCGGCCAGCGTCAGTGCGACGCGCGATGGTACGCTTGGAAAAATGTCCGGCTCATGCACCAGCAACAGCACCGGGTCGTCGGTTTTGACCTCAGACAGCGTTGCCGGCAGGTCGTCGACGCCGCGGAACCGATGAGGCCCGAGACGGAAAGCGATTTGATCGCCGAGGCCGGCGAGCCAAAGTCGGCGACCCTCGCCGCCAAGCATGACCGCTTTGTTTTCCAGCACCGGAATATGGGCGTCGGCGAGTGCCCGCCGGACGCCGGCCAGATCGTGCCACCAATCGTGGTTGCCGAGTATCGCCCAAGTGCCCAGCGGAGCGGAAAGCCGCGCCAATTCTGCGGACCAATCGTGGTAAGGAACCTTGGTGTTGGCGATCCAATACGAGGCCGTGTAATCGCCCAGCAGCACGATCAAATCCGATCGCAGGAGATTGGCGGTCTCAACCACGCGGCGAACATGCGCGAGCGTCATGTCCGGCCCGCCCACGTGCAGATCCGCGATCACCGTGACGGACAGCTTGCGCCCCGCCGGCCAAGCCGGAGGATTAAGCGCATAGCGCGTCACCCCGAGACCTTTGGGCTCGATCGCGGCCGCGTATCCGGCAGTCGCGGCGAGCGAAACGCCAACCAGGCCGGCAGCCCCAGCGAGAACGCGGCGTCGGCTGAGGCGCGCTTGAGCAGACGGCGAGGCAATCACTTCCGTCACGATTTCGATTCCATCCGCACGGTTCACCGTGCCGCCAATCACGCTTGCGCGAGCCGTTCGCGGGTCACCCAGTCGAGCGCTTTATCGAGAGCGCGCGTCAATCGATTGAACAATTCCTCTATCTGCGCCGCACCGATCACCAGCGGCGGCGCAATCGTCAGCACGTCACCGGCGACGACCCGCACGATCAGGCCTTCCTGTTCGGCAAAACGCACCACTTGCGCACCGAGACCGTGTTTCGGGTCGAATGAACGCTTGCTGGCTTTATCCGCAACCAGTTCGACGCCGCCAATCAAGCCGACGCCGCGCGCCTCGCCGACCAGCGCATGCTCATTGAGCGCCATGAGCCGTGCCTGGAACAGTGGCGCGCGCTTGGCGGCTTTTTCGATGATGCGGTCGCGCACGTAAATCTCGATCGCCTTGAGCGCGACCGCGGCCGAAACCGGATGACCACCGTAGGTAAACCCATGGCCGAACAGACCAATCTTTTTGCTTTCGGCCAATAACGCCTCGTACATCAACTCTGGAATCATCACCGCGGCGATCGGCAGATAGGCCGACGACAACGCCTTGGCGACGGAGATCGATTGCGGCTTGAACCCAAGCTTCTCGCAGCCGAACATGGTGCCGAGCCGGCCGAATCCGCAGATCACTTCGTCGCTGATCACGAACACATCGTGCTTGGCGCATACCGCCATAAGCTTGGGGAAGTACGTTGTCGGCGGCACGATGACGCCACCCGCCCCCATCACCGGCTCGGCAATGAAAGCCGCCACTGTATCGGGGCCTTCCTTGACCACGAGCGCCTCAAGCTCGTCAGCTAGCCGGCTGGCAAACTCCTCCTCGGTCTCGCTTTCGTGCGCGAAACGGTAGTGGTGCGGGCAGCCGGCGTGCAGAAAACCGGGCAGCGGAATGTCGAAGTCGCGATGATTGCCGGCAATGCCGGTAAGCGATGCAGCCGCGACTGTGACGCCGTGATAGGCCTTCATCCGGCTGATGATCTTCTTTTTATCCGGCTTGCCGCGCGCGTTGTTGAGATACCAGACCAGCTTGATCTGCGTGTCGTTCGCTTCCGATCCGGAATTGCAGAAAAAAACCTTGGAGATCGGCACCGGCGCTATCTCTTTGAGCTTTTCGGCCAGTTCGATGGCCGGGTCGTGGCTCCTGCCGGTAAACAGGTGGGCGAATGACAGCTTACGCATCTGCGTGGCGGCGGCCTCGACCAACTCTTCGTTGCCGTAGCCAAGCGCCGTGCACCACAGGCCGGCCATGCCCTCGATGTAAGGTTTACCCTCGGTGTCGTAGACGTAGACGCCTTGACCGCGCTCGATGATCAGCGGCCCGGTCTCGCGGAAGCGTGCGAGATTGGCGTAAGGATGCACTAACGTTTCGACGTCGCGGACGGCAAGGTTGCTAAGCGGAGACATGCTGACCTTCTAGCGGTATTTGCGGTTATTTTCAGGTCTATTGCGTCACCGCCACGCCGTCAAAGCCTGTCTCATGGGTCTGCATTTGCGCACGGCGCGACGCTTGAACGCAGGCACGGGAGCCCGTAATCAGGTCGCCGCCCATAATCGAAGCCAAATAGAACAGGATCGAGTTTGTCTGAAACGGCGACACTTGATGACCTCGTTGCCGCCAAAGCCGAAGCCGACGGTTTTGTGCGCACACGTTGGTGGTGGATTCGCCATGCACCGGTCGTTGTGGACGGCGGTCGTATCTACGGGCAGACGGATCTGCCCTGCGACTGCAGTGACGCGCGCTCCTTCGCCGGTCTGGCGGCACTCCTGCCGCGGAACGCCATCTGGATCACCAGCCACCTTGCACGTACCCACCAGACTGCACGGGCGATTTGGACGGCCGGTAATTTCGACCCGGCGCCGGAATTTATCCAGGACAAGGACCTTGCCGAACAGCATCTCGGCGACTGGCAAGGGCTGGATCGTCGCGAGTTTCTGTTGAACCGCAACCAAGCGCCGGATTCGTTTTGGTACGCGACAGCCGACGAACGCGCACCGAACGGCGAAAGCTTCGTCGATCTGCTGGAACGCGTGGGCGGCGCGATCGGCCGTGTTACCCAGGCGCATCCAGGCCGCGATATTGTCGCGGTGACGCACGGCGGAACCATCCGCGCGGCTATTACGCTTGCGCTCGGACTGGAGCCGCGCGGCGGCTTTGCATTCATGATCGACAATTGCTCGCTGACCCGGCTCGATCATTACCAGGGTCAACAAAACGCCGGATGGCGGGTCAAGACGATCAATCAGCGGCCGTGATCGCGCGAAGTTACGCGTCCGGCTCGGCAGATTTTTCATCGAATGAGCTGAGAGCGTGCTCTTTTGCCCCGGACTTGCGCCTCGTCGGCGGCGTTGGCGACCGGGCGTGGACGCGGCAATGGTATCTCCTCGAGCTTGGCGCTGCCGCTCTCGGCCGAGGGCTCGCTCTTCTCCGCCTGCTTGACCGGCTCGCGTACATCCCACTCGCAGGTCTTGTAGCCGCCGCGCCGCTCGGCGAGATCGAGATGAATATGATCTTCATGATTGCCGTCCGAGCCCGGGCCCAGCACGGTTGAAAAGCGCGCACAGGCGCTTGCACGCATCGTCTCGCGCCACGCCTTGGCGGCATTGACGTCGGTCAGCCTGAGCATCTCGCCATTGGCCAGCCGAATTCCGCGCACGTCGAGAGCGTTGGCACGGCCGTGCTCGCTGAGCGTGGCGCCGCGCACACGGTTCCGCCCGCGACATTCGTATGAATCGAAGTTGTCCACGCCGCGGAGCGGTGAGCCGAGCTTGAGCGCCGCGGGCGCGACATCTTCCCGCACCCAATCGGCAACCGCCTCGGCCATGGTGCAACGAAGTGTAGCCGGAGGGGTCAGCGGAGCCGCTGTTTGACCGTCTAGCAACACACTGTCGAGAAGCACCGCGTCGGTAGCGCCGCACTCGCCAGGACCGGACAGCACCGGCAGCGGCTTGAAGGTGGCAATCTTTTCCAGCCGCGCCTGGCAGGCCGACGGCGCGGTGGGCGCAGCACTCGAACGCTCCGGAAAACCGGCGTAGGCTTCTTGTGGTGCTCCATATTGCTCGGGAATGCCCATCGGCTGCGGCGGCCGGGTTCGCGGCAGCCGCGCTGGCAAGAGGCGAAGCGGCATCTGCGTCGCGCTATGGCGCTGCTTTGCCGCTGGAACGGTGTTCTCCTGCGCCGCCGCAACGCTGATAGCGCCGAGCAACGTAGCAATGAGGATGATGCCCTTCACGCAACAGAGTCCCGGCCCGATCGTTTACCCGTTGCCCAGTGTCGAAGTCCTTGCTTTACCCGGCTGGCATGTCCCCGTTCAAGGGTGCACTGCCGGGCCTGCGAACAAAGTCGGCATTTTCTTCGCCGCCACGCCCGGCTAAATTGACCGTCGGAAGCGTCATCTGTCTCCGTGTGACGGAGCAACAACAACAGAGAAAACAGTCCTGGAGGAATTTCCATGCTCGGGCTCATGCAAGATTGGCCGCTCCTGTGCCACCGCATTATCGACCATGCCGCACTCAATCACGCCGGGCGTGAGGTGATCACCCGCTCGCTCGAGGGGCCGATCCACCGCACCAACTACACCGAAATCCGCGCCCGCGCGTTACGCGTCGCGCAGCAACTCGACCGCGACGGTATCAAGCTCGGCGACCGCGTTGCGACGCTGGCTTGGAATACCTGGCGGCACCTGGAGAGTTGGTACGGCATCCTCGGTATCGGCGCGATTTATCACACCGTCAATCCGCGACTGTTTCCCGACCAGATCATATGGATCATCAATCATGCCGAAGATCGGGTGATGATGACCGATGTCACTTTCTTGCCGCTGCTCGAAAAGATCGCCGACAAGCTGCCGCGCGTCGAGCGCTATATTGTGTTTACCGACGCTGCACACATGCCGCAGACCTCGCTGCGCAACGCAGTCGCCTACGAAGAATGGCTTAGCGGCGCGGACGGCGATTTCGCTTGGAAAGAGTTCGAAGAAAATACCGCAGCCGGCATGTGCTACACCTCCGGCACCACCGGCGATCCCAAAGGGGTGCTTTATTCGCACCGGTCAAATGTGCTGCATACGATGCTGTCATTGCAGCCGGACGCGATCGGCATTTCGTCCAACGACGTTATCCTGCCGATCGTGCCGATGTTCCATGCCAACAGCTGGGGGCTCGCTTTCTCCGCCCCGATGGCCGGGGCCTCGATGGTCATGCCCGGGGCGAAGCTTGATGGGCCGTCAGTTTACGAACTGCTGAACGACTATAAGGTGACCTGCACCGGCGCCGTTCCCACGGTGTGGCTGGCACTGCTGCAACATCTGGAAAAATCCGGCGTCAAGCTCCCGTATCTGGAACGCGTCGTCATCGGCGGCTCGGCTTGTCCGCGCGCGATGATCAAGGCCTTCGAAGAGGACTACGGCGTCCAGGTTTTCCATGCCTGGGGGATGACTGAAATGAGCCCGCTCGGCACCGTCGGCTCCATCAAGCCGGAATACGCCAACCTCAAGGGCGACGCGCTGCTGGACGTCAAGCAGAAGCAGGGCTACACGCCGTTCGGCGTCGAAATGAAAATCACCGACGATGAGAACCGTTCGCTGCCCTGGGACGGCAAGACCTTCGGTCGGATCAAAGTACGGGGCTTCGCCGTCGCTAAAGGTTATTACAAGGTGGGCGACGCGATTGACCGCGACGGTTTTTTCGATACCGGCGACGTCGGCACCATGGATCCGCACGGCTATATGCAGATCACCGACCGCTCCAAGGACGTGATCAAATCTGGCGGCGAATGGATATCGTCGATCGATCTGGAAAACCTTGCCGTCGGTCATCCCAAAGTAGCGGAAGCGGCGGTGATCGGCGTGCGCCATCCAAAGTGGGACGAGCGACCGCTTTTGATCATCGTGCTCAAAGAGGGCCAGCCAGCAACGAAAGAAGAAATCCTCGGATTCCTCAAGGGCAAGATCGCAACCTGGTGGATGCCGGACGATATCGTTTTCGTCAAAGCGATCCCCCACACGGCAACCGGAAAGATTCTGAAAACTGCGCTGCGCGATCAGTTCAAGGATCACGTGCTACCAACTGCGGTCGCAGCCGAGTAATTTCGTTAATCGCCGGACGATAAACTACGGGACCACGACCGTGGGTCGGGGTTCCACTGTTTTGCTGCGCCGCAATATCTCCACATTGTGCTGGTCATGAAAAGCCGTCGGCTCACAACGCAATGAGCCGCATCGCCCTCCCCATAACAATCGAAAAGGCAAATCATGGCTGGCAATAGCCTGATGAAAAATTTTGTGTACTCAATCGCTCTGGCGGCGCTGATCGTCGGCGCACCGATGACTGCGTTGGCGCAAAGTGGAATCGCTTCGGTCTATCCAGGCGGTCGTACCGCCAGCGGTGAACGCGTAACAGCCGCGAGCCTGGTGGCAGCGCACCGAACGCTTCCATTTGGCACCAGGGTACGTGTCACCAACCGCAATACCGGCCGCTCGGTCGTCCTTCGTATTGTCGATCGCGGACCGTTCGTCCGCGGGCGCATAATCGACGTAACGCCCGCCGCCGCACGTGCGTTGGGATTTTCCGGCCTCGCGCAGGTGACCCTCGCCGTACTTCGCTAGGCAAGGCAATCGCGGCTATCGGCGCACGGGGGGCTCGGGCCTCCCGTTTTTCATATAGAGGCAAATAGACGGACGCCATTATGACGCGCAGCAAAAGTACGAGTGGCGGTATCCGGTAACGTCTCGTTCACACTCAAGCAACCATTGTCGGCGAACATGGCGGTCCGCGCCCAGACCTGCTGTGCCCATCATGGATCCGATCGCGCCGATTCCAGTCTTCGAAACGCGCCTGGCGATGCACAGGATCGACGGCCGGACCCGGTCCTTGCTCGTCGAAATCTGGCCGCTGCTGGCGCCGCATCTCGAGCGCACGATTGACGAAGTTATTGCCGCTATTAGGACGCTGCCGAGCCGCGCGGAAACGGTGGCCGAGCATGGCGAAACGATCAAAAAGCTCGAAGTCGCGCATTTCCAGGCGCTACTCGGCGGTAGGCTTGACCGAAACTATGCTGAATTGTGCCAACGAACCGTACAGCAAGAAGCCGAGATGGGCTTTGACGCCCGCATCCGCAGTACCTCCGGGAGCTTCGTCATACAGATGGCGCTCGGCGTACTAGCCGGCAAATACCGGTTCTCGCCGGCCAAAATCGCAGAGCGCGGCTGCGTCATTGCCAAAGTCATCAACTTCGACGTCTCCAACGCAATGTCGCTGCATCGCCAGGCTGCGGAGCACGCGGCACAGGCCAGACGGAGCGCGATCGATGCAGCGATCGCGGATTTCGATACCGCGATCGGCGAGGTCATCGGAGCAATCAAGGAAGCGTCAGCTTCCTTGAGCGGAACCAGCGCGACACTGCGAGAAGCGGCGGACGAAACGCTCAAGCGCATGACATCGGCATCGTCGGCATCGGCGGAAACTTCGCTGCGCATGTCGGCGACAGTGACAGCGACGGAAGAATTATCCGGATCGATTCAGGAGATCGGCCAGCAGGCGACGAACGGCCTCGACATGGCGCAATCGGCAGCCGCCGACACCGAGCGCACCCAAAGTGTCATCGGCTCGCTCAATGACGCGGCCGAGCGGATCGGGTCCGTGGTCGGCACTATCTCCGCCATTGCGGCGCAAACCAACTTGTTGGCGCTCAACGCCACGATCGAGGCGGCGCGGGCCGGCGAAGCGGGCAAAGGCTTTGCGGTGGTTGCCGCCGAGGTCAAGACGCTCGCTAATCAGACGTCGCATGCCACTGGCGATATCTCACAGCAGGTCGCCGCCATTCAGGAGGCGACCAAGCGTTCGGTTGATGAGATTTCGTCGATCGCCCGCACTATCGGCAAGCTCACCGCCGTCTCGACCAGCATCGCGTCGGCGGTGCAGCAGCAAAGCATGACCACGCGCGGCATCGCCGAGAGCATCCATAACGCCGCCGGCCACACGGCGCAGGCTTCAGTCGAAATCAACGCTGTCGACAAGGCGGTTACCCGAGGCGTCGGCGCCGTCGACCAAATCACCACCTGGACCGGCCGACTTTCCGCCCGCGCCAACGACTTGGAAACGAAAGTCGCCACCTTCTTTAGCCGCGTCCGCGCGGCATAGCGGCTCCCCATAAGGTCGGGCTTTTCATTTCACCCCGCGCGCGTTCCGCTAGACTGGCGCAGCGCGTTGACAGGAGACGACAATGACCGAGCCGTTGGCTAGGCAGATCGTATTAGCGTCGCGGCCCAAGGGACCACCGACGGCGGCGAATTTCCGGCTGGAAGACATCCCGATGCCGCAACTGCCGCCCGGCGGGCTCCTGCTGCGGGTGCTTTATCTGTCGCTCGATCCGTATATGCGCGGCCGCATGGATGACGCCAAATCCTACGCCAAGTCGGTCGAAATTGGCGAGCCGATGCGCGGCGAGAGCGTTTGCGAAGTGGTGCAATCCGATCGTCCGGGCTACGCCAAGGGTGACATAGTGCTCGCGCATAGCGGTTGGCGCACGCACGCCGCGTGGGACGGTCCGGCACTCCGCAAGCTCGATCCGAAGCAGGCGCCGATCACGACCGGGCTCGGCGTACTCGGTATGCCCGGCTTCACGGCTTATTCCGGCTTACATGTTCTCGGCAAGCCGAAAGCCGGCGAAACTGTCGTCGTCGCCGCGGCGAGCGGTCCGGTCGGCTCGCTCGTCGGCCAGCTTGCCAAAATCGCCGGCGCCCGCGCGGTCGGCATCGCCGGCGGCCCCGAGAAATGCCGTTATGTCGTCGACGATCTACGCTTCGATGCTTGCATCGATCATCGCGCACCAGACTTGGCAGAACAGCTTGCCGCCGCTTGTCCGAAAGGTATCGACGTTTACTTTGAAAATGTCGGCGGCGCTGTGTGGCAAGCGGTGCTGCCGCTGCTTAATACCTACGCGCGCGTGCCGGTCTGTGGACTGATCGCTCACTATAACACGGCCGGACAGCCAACCGGACCGAATCTGTTGCCGGCGACCATGCGCGCAGTGTTGACCAAGAGCCTCACGCTGCGCGGCTTCATCAACACCGAATTTGTCGCCGGGCACTATGCCGACTTCCTGCGCATCGTCGCCGCCGGTATTGCCGACGGGCGCATCCGCTACCGCGAAGACGTGACCGACGGCTTCGAAAATGCTCCGGCTGCCTTCATGGGCCTGCTGGAAGGAAAAAATTTCGGCAAGGCACTGATACGCGTCGCGCGCTGAGGCTATTCCGTACCTTACTCCGCCGGCTGTTTTGGCTTCGCCCTGATAAAGGTACGCTTGAGGTTGTCGAATAGCACGATTTTAGCGCCGTGCCTGTGCATGATCACGCTCTGCTGCGTCACCGAGAGCGTATTGTTCCACGCCCAGTAAATCACCAGCCCTGCCGGGAAGCTGCCAAGCATGAAGGTGAAGATCAGCGGCATCCAGTTGAAGATTATCTGCTGGGTCGGATCGGGCGGCGGCGGATTGAGCTTCATCTGCACCCACATGGTAACGCCCATGATCAGCGGCCAAATGCCGAGGTGCAAGAAACTGCCGAACAGCGGCAGCACGGTCGGATTGACGGGGATGAGCCCAAACAGCGTAAAGACGTTGGTTGGGTCGGCCGCAGAGAGATCGTGGATCCAGCCATAGAACGGCGCGTGCCGCATCTCGATGGTGATGAACAGCACTTTGTAGAGCGAGAAGAATACCGGAATCTGCAACGCTATAGGCAGGCAGCCGGCTACCGGATTGATCTTCTCTTTTTTGTATAACTCCATCATCGCCTGCTGCTGCTTCATCTTGTCGTCGGCGAAGCGCTGACGGATCATGGTCATTTCCGGCTGCACTGCCTTCATCTTCGCCATCGAGGCGTACGACTTGTTGGCGAGCGGGAAGAACAGGAGCTTCACCAGCACGGTGACGATCAGAATGGCGATGCCGAAATTGCCAACCAAATGGAAGAAGAAGTCGAGAGCGAGGAACATCGGCTTGGTGATGAAATAGAACCAGCCCCAATCGATCAACAAATCGAAATGATTGAGGTGGAGCGCCTGATTGTAGCCGCCGAGGCCGGTCAGCGGAAAGTTTATGCCGACCACCGACACTTCCTTGGCGCCCGCAAACAACCGGGCGTCGGCGGTGCCGGTCGCGCCCGGCGCCACATTCACCGCATCAAGCAGATAATCGGTCTGGTAGGTCTTTTGGCCGCCGGACTCGCCGGCGGAAAATCGCGCATGCACCTTGGCATCGGTGTCCGGCAGCAATGCCGACGCCCAGTATTTGTCGGTAAAGCCAAGCCAGACGTCGGTTGCGTCCCAACTTTCGTTTTTTTTGCTGTCGATCTTTTTATAGGTTTCTTCCTGCTCGCCCTGATTGCCCATCACGCCGACCAGGCCTTCATGTAGAATGTAATAGCCCAGAACCTTCGGCGTGCCGTGGCGCGAAATCAGCCCGTAGGGAAACAGCGCGACCGGAGCGTTACTCTTGTTCTGGACCTCGTCCTTAATGGTGAAGAGATAACGATCGTCGACCGCGATGGTACGGCGGAACACCAGTCCGTCACCGTTGTCGTACGTTAATGTCACAGGATGGTCCACGCTGAGCGCGCCGTTGCCGTCCTGCTTCCATACCGTGTCGGGCCCCGGCAGTTTCTGCGTCGTCCCCGATGCGGGTACCCAGCCGAATTCGGCGTAATAAGCGTCAGGCGATCCCGACGGCGAGAACAGCACGATCGGCGGCGAATGAGGGTCGATTGTCTCGCGATATTGCACGAGCGAGAGGTTGTCGATGCGGGCGCCTTTCAAATCGATGCTGCCGTTCAGCCGCGGCGTATTGATCGCAACGTGAGGCGACGCCGCGACCGCTGCTTCGCTGGTCTGCGCGCGCGGCGCGCTGCCGGCCGCGTTCGGCGGTGCCGGCGCGCCGGATGGCGTAGCCGGCGCGGAAGGAGTAGTAGGGCTCGGCGTCGCGCCGGCCTGCTGTTCGGGCTTTTGCTTCGCCTGCTCCTGCTGTTTGAGCAGTTGCTCCTGGCGCTGCTTTTGCATCTGCGGATAGCCGATGAAATATTGCCAGCCGACCACGACGATGAGCGACAAAACGACGGCCAGGATGGTGTTTTTGTGTTCGATCATTGAGCGCTCTTTCGCCGATTACCCGCCACGGCCGGGTCGCGGTTTTTGCCGGGTCATCGGCCTCGCTTGATGTAAGGGGCCGCGGCGGCCATCACCAGTTCCGCGGCGCACAGGATCGTCGGCAGCTTGGGCGTGAATATGGGTAAGCGCCGCGCCAAGTTCATGCATCATCTCGCTAAACGGCGCCGCGAGCGCGGCCCGTCTTCCGATCACTACGTAATCGTGACCGGGGTACAACCGGCCGGCTCCGGTGGCGGCCGAAATGCGCACCATCTCGCGCAGGCGTCGGCGCACCCGGTTGCGTTCCACCGCATTGCCGACCTGGCGCGATACGGTAAAGCCGATACGAGGCACTCCGGTTTCGGCGCGTCGCCGCGCCTGCAACACGAAAGCGCGCCCCGAGGCGCGCAAACCCTTCGCAGCGGCACGAAAATCATTCCGGCGTTTCAGCCGCTCAACGACGACGGAACGGGCGTCCTGATCACGCACTGAGCCGCTTGCGCCCGCGCGCGCGTCGCGCCGCCAGAACCTTGCGGCCGCCCTTGGTTGCCATGCGTGTGCGAAAACCGTGCCGGCGTTTACGGACCAACTTGCTCGGCTGATAGGTTCGTTTCACGGGATCCGTCTCCGCTGCGCGCTGCTTGTTGACGTAAATTTTGCGCGGCTGGCGCAATTGGCGCGGCTTATACGGGAGCCCCTCTGCCTCGTCAATGCGACGCCGAAGCCGTGAGCCGGCGGCATCTTTGGCGCGACCGCCGTGGGACTCTAGGCCTTCGATTTTATCCCCTGAACACCGGCGGTCAGCGAAAAGCAGGATATCCGGGCTTCCCGGTCTGGCGGCTCCCTGTCCAAATTCAAGCTAGGCAGAGGGGGAAGATGTGCCGCCACCCCCTATTTCTACCGTGGTTTGACGAGACCGCGCACGCGTCGCATCATGGGCCGGTTGCGTCGCAGGCGTTGCCGCACAAGGTTTTGCTTGATGAACGATGATCAAGCCGCGCGACCAGCCCTGGTCCGCGCGCCACGCTTTGGGCTTTCGGGAAAGCTCCTCGTCCTCACGATCCTGTTCGTGATGCTCGGGGAAGTACTGATTTATGTTCCGCTGGTCGCCAATTTCCGCGTCAACTGGCTCAGAGACCGACTGGCCAGCGCCTACACCGCCGCGCTGGTCCTTGACGCCGCACCGAACGGGATGGTTTCGGACAAACTCGCCAAGCAGATACTCGACTCGATCGGCGCACGCGCGGTCGCCATGAAGATGGGGACGCAGCGCCGCCTGCTCGCCGTCGGCGACACGCCACCGCCGATTACCCACGACTTCGACATGCGCCAGGTCCATGAATTCGACTCAATTATTGACGCGTTCATGCTCATGTTCGACGGCAAAACCGCCAAAAAGGTAATGCGCGTCGTCGGCCCGGCGCCGATGGGCGGCGACTACGTCGAAATCATTTTGGACGAGCCGCCGCTGCGCAAAGCGTTGCTGCGCTATTCTGTCGATCTGTTGCTGATTTCACTGCTGATTTCCGCCATCACCGCGGTGCTGGTGTATCTGACGCTGCACTATTTGTTCGTACGCCCGATGCGCCGGGTGACCGCTAACATGATCGCCTTTCGCGCCGATCCGGAAAACTCCGACCGCATCATCGTCTCATCGACGCGGGCAGACGAGATCGGCATCGCCGAACGCGAGCTCGCGACCATGCAGGCGGAGCTCGCCTCGATGCTGCATCAGAAAAATCGACTCGCCGCGCTGGGCCTTGCCGTATCGAAAATCAATCATGATCTGCGCAACCTGCTCGGTTCGGCGCAGCTTATCTCCGACCGCCTGTTGGCGCTGCCCGATCCGAACGTACAGCGTTTTGCGCCCAAGCTGATGCGCGCGCTGGAGCGTGCCATCGCCTTTTGCGAATCGACGTTGTCTTACGGACGCCTGCAGGAGCCGCCGCCCGAACGCAAGCCGATCCTGCTTGAGCCGCTGGTCGAGGAAGTGCACGAGACGCTCGGTCTCTCACCGGACGGCCCGATCCGCTGGATCAGCGCGGTCGAGCGCGGACTGACGGTGGAGGCCGACTACGAGCAGCTCTACCGCATTCTGCTGAACCTTTCGCGCAACGCCCTGCAGGCGCTGGAAAGCCGCGCTTCGCGCGATCCCGGACGGGATCAGATCCGGGTCACTGGCCGGCGCGAGGGCGCTGTGGTCGTGATCGAGGTCTCCGACACCGGGCCCGGTTTCTCGGAAAAGGCGCAGGCGCATCTGTTCGAAGCCTTCCAGGGCTCGACGCGCACCGGCGGCACCGGCCTCGGGCTTGCCATCGCTGCCGAGCTTGTGCGTGCGCATGGCGGCGAAATTCGCCTCGTCGAGGGTACCATCGGCGCCACGCTGCGTATCACCATTCCGGATCGTGCGGTGGAACTGAGCGCGCGCCGCGGCGCACGCGCGCGGGCCTGAATTCGTCAGCGCAAGCCGGCCTGTCGCACCGGCGGGAATGTCTCGGTCTGAAACTGCCGCATGCCGTCGATGGAGCGCGGCCACGACAGCACAATGCCACCCTTTCGATTTTCTCGCGTGATAGCCCGCGTCGTCCGGGCCGGAATATTTATTCCGGCGGTTTCCAGGCCGGCGCGGTCATACGGCGCTTGCCGTCGGGGGTGCGCCGTTCGCCGGCGGACGACGGAAGCTTGTCCCAAAGCTGGCAGGTAACCGGCTTGTGCTTCTGATCGAGCCCTTCGCAGTAATTGGTATATTCGCAGACCCGAACGTCGTTGCCGAGACCGAGCCGGATTTTGCGGAACCAGTCGGGGTCGGCCAGCGATTGCCGTGCGGCCCCCACGATGTCGCACAACCCGCGTGCCAAATAATCCTCGGCCATTTCGAAGTTGTGAATGCCGCCGGTGCAAACAATCGGAACCTGACCGCCGGCATCACGTACCGCCTTGCGGATCGCCGCCGTCGGCTCGGCGTTCCGGCCGAACGGCCCGCGTTCGTCGGAAATAAATTGCGGCATGCATTCGTAGCCGCTGCGCCCAGTGTAGGGGTAGACCGCGTCGCCGACCGATGGCTGCTTGGCATCGTCGAATTTCCCGCCGCGCGACAGCGAGATGAAATCGACGCCGGCGCGGGCAAAGGCGACGGCAAAATAGCTTGCGTCGCCGACATCGCTGCCGCCGGCGATGCACTCGTCGGCTAGGAAACGAACGCCGACAGCGAATTTTTTGCTCACGCGACGACGAATCTCGGCCAAGACTTCGAGCGGCAGCCGGGCGCGGTTTTCCAGCGAACCGCCATAGCCGTCGGTGCGTTTGTTGGTGCGCGAGAGAAACGACGACATCGTATAGGCGTGCGCATAGTGCAGTTCGACACCGTCAAAGCCCGCAGCTTCGGCGCGCATGGCCGCTTCGGCAAACAATCCCGGTAGCACCTGGGGCAAATCACGGATGTGCGGCAGATGCATGTCGTTGACACGCTCGCGGTAACCGTATTGAAGCGCCTCCCACTCATCGGGCGCCAACACCTGCTTCAGCTCGTCCTCGCTGAGCGCCATCAGCCGGGCGCGCACTTCCACCTCGGTCAGGTCCGGTGCGCCCAGCGCCGCGCGATGCGCCTCGGTCACGACAAGGAAGCGGTCGAGGAATTTCTTCGCCTCGGGGCGGCGACGGACTGCAAGAAAGTCGATCAGCTGCACGAACAAGCGCGTTCGGCCTTCGCTTGCCTGCCGTACGGTGTCGACCAGGCGGCGCAATCCCCGCAAGAAGCGATCGTGGCCGATGCGCAACAGCGGACCGCTCGGCACGTCGCGGATGCCGGTCGCTTCGAGCACGATGGCGCCCGGCATGCCGCGCGCAAAGCGCGCGTACCAGTCGATCACCTCCTCGGTGACGTAGCCTTCTTCGGTTGCCCGCCACGGCACCATGGCGGGAACCCAGGTCCGTTGCTCAAGCTTCAGCGGCCCGACATCAACCGGGGAAAACAGACGCGAAGCAGCAGCTTCCGCCGCCGACGGTACGCGCCCGGCGGTCGCCTCGTAGCGAATGCGTTGTGGTGGTCGCCACATCCTGTATCTGCCGTTACGACCAGTGTGGTATCCGCTTATAACATAGCGGTTGCCGCGCTGAGCGTAAGCTTAATGCGCCTTGCCAATGAGCGGCGAAGGCTTTAGCTACGCCTTCTGAGGCGCCCGTAGCTCAGCTGGATAGAGCACCAGACTACGAATCTGGGGGTCAGGAGTTCGAATCTCTTCGGGCGCGCCAACAACAATCGACCGGACTGGGGAGAAGTAACGGACGCCCATTCTGTAAGGGTTCGCACGCACAATGACCGACATCCTGAACTTGCCGCGTCCGGCCTGGATGACCGAAGACTTGGTGCTCCTCGAAGACCAGGCGCGCCGCTTTATTGCCAGCGAATTCGTCCCGCATTTGGACCAATGGCACGAGGACCATTTTTATCCGCGCGACGTGTGGACCAAGGCCGGCCAGGCTGGTCTCCTCTGCGCCGCAATGCCGGAAGAATATGGCGGCGCCGGCGGCACCTTCGCCCATGAGGCGGTGATCAACCGCGAATATTCGCTCGCCGGCTTCGACACCAATGGCGCGCCGCTGCATTCCGGCATTGTCGCGCCCTACATCCTGCATTACGGCACCGAAGAGCAGAAGCGGCGCTGGCTGCCGAAACTCGCGTCCGGTGAAATGGTCGGCGCCATCGCCATGAGCGAGCCGGGTACCGGCTCGGATTTGCAGGGCGTGCGCACCACCGCACGCCGTTCCGGCAACGGTTACGTGCTCAACGGCTCGAAGACTTTCATCACCAACGGGCAGCACGCCAACCTGATCATTGTCGTCGCCAAGACCGATCCGAAGCAGGGCTCCAAGGGCGTCTCGCTGATGGTGGTCGAGACCGACGACGCGCACGGTTTCCGCCGCGGCCGCAAGCTGAAGAAGCTCGGCATGGATTCCGCCGACACCTCGGAATTGTTCTTCGAGGAGGTGGCGCTGCCGGCGGAAGCTCTGCTCGGCATCGAAGAAGGCCAGGGCTTCTATCAACTGATGAAGGAACTGCCGCAGGAGCGGCTCATCGTTTCCACCCAAGCGGTTGCCATGATCGAGCGCGCGCTCGCGCTCACCATCGACTACGTCAAAGAGCGGCAAGCCTTCGGCAAGAAAATTATCGATTTTCAGAACACCCAGTTCGTGCTGGCCGAGTGCAAGGCGGAAGCGACTATCGCCAAGGTGTTCCTCGATAATTGCATCGAGCGGCACCTCAAGAGCGAGCTCGACACCACGACCGCTTCGATGGCGAAATACTGGCACACCGATCTTCTCGGCAAGATCGCCGACCGCTGCCTACAATTGTTCGGCGGCTATGGCTACATGGACGAGTATCCGATCTCGCGCATCTATCGCGACGCACGCGTCATGCGCATCTTCGCCGGCACCAACGAGATTATGAAGCTTTTGATCGCTCGTAGCCTGTAAAATGCATCAGCGGAGACCCTCCCGGTGAAAAACTCGAAGACAACAAAGAAGCCGACCAAGCGCGTGGTTGCCAAGAAAAGAGCGTCCCCGCGCAAGGCGGCGACAGCGAAAGCCTCGTTCAAGCGACCGGTATTCCATCACGCACTGCTGAAAACCCCGCGCATGCACGAGATGATTCAGTGGTACGCGGACGTGGTCGGGACCGCGCCCAATTTCTACGCACCCGGCATCGCTTTCCTCAGCAACGACGACGCCAATCACCGCATTTCGCTCGCCGGCAGTCCGAATTTCCGTGACAACCCCGAATTCCGCACCACCGCCGGTATGCATCATCTGGCGTTCGAATACGACACCGTCGACGACCTGCTCGATACCTGGCAGCGGCTGCGCGACGAATTCGGCTACGAGCCGCACGTCGCCGTGCATCATGGCATGACGCTCTCTTTCTATTACGTCGATCCGGACGGCAACAGCGTCGAGCTACAGGCCGACGCGTTCGGCAACTGGAAAAAGTCCACCAAGTGGATGCGCGAGTCGCCCGACTTCAAAGCCGACCCGATCGGCAAATTTGTCGTGCCCGCGCGGATGGTCGAAGCGCGCGCCAAAGGCGTCAAGACCAAGGACTTGCTCAAGCGCGCCTATGCCGGTGAATACGCACCGAGCGCGCCTTACGACTACCGGCTTGAATTGCCGGGCTAGAGCATGATCCGGAAAAGTGGAAGCCGGTTTTCCGAAAAGATCATGCTCCACTAACATCCTTCAGCTCAGCATCATCGCGGCGCCCTTCTCTGCGATCATGATGGTCGGCGCGTTGGTATTACCGCTGACCAAGGTCGGCATGATCGACGCATCGATCACCCGCAGGCCGTCGACACCGCGCACGCGTAATTGGTCGTCCACCACTGCCATTGGATCGCTGCCCATCTTGCAAGTGCCGACCGGGTGATACTCCGTCTCCGCGGCGGCCCGGACGAAGGCTTCGAGTTCGGCATTCGATTGCATCGCCGACCCGGGTATCCGCTCCGCGCCGAGCCATGGCCGGAGCGCGGGCGCAGTCAGGATGTCGCGCCCGCGCCGGATGCCGTCGATCAGGATTTTCAGATCGTAGTCCGACGCAAGGTAGTTCGGATCGATCACCGCCGGCTGCAGCGGATCGGCCGAGGCCAGCCGAATTTCGCCGCGGCTTTGCGGCCGCAGACCACAGGCGTGCAGCGTAACGCCGTAACCGTCGAGCCTGGTACGGGCGTGATCGACCACCTGCGCCGGGATGAAATGATACTGGATGTCGGGCGTCGCGGCGCCAAGATTTCCATCAAGGCTCGCACCGAGCCGGCTGATGATGAAAGCGCCGGCTTCGGCGACGTTACTGGTGCCGGGCCCGGTCCGATACAACGCCCATTGCAGCGCTACGCCGATC
>JASHSY010000091.1 GCA_030040825.1 Xanthobacteraceae bacterium | reverse complement strand
ACGTCGCCGATCGCGGCAGCCACGTCGGGCGCGTTCGGGGCGACGCCAATCAGACGTTCGACAATCGCGCTCGCCGTGTCGGCCGCGATCTTGCCGACATTCTCCATCGCGCCGCTGCGGGTGGCGGCGATCGACCGCTCCGCCGCCGCAAGCTTGTCGTTGAGTTCTTGCTCCAGCCGCTGGTTGCTGGCTTTCGCCTCGGCCGCCTGCCGCGCCCGCGTGTCGTTGGCGATTGTCTGCGCGCGGGCGCGCGCATCGCCAAGCGACTTCAGATACGCAGCGTTAGCCGCCTCCGACCGTTCCTTGAAACCCTGTGCCGCTGCCAAATCGTCAGCGATACGCTTTTGCCGCGCGGCGAAGATTCCGGCCACGCGTGGCAATGCGATACGCGACATCAGCACGTAAAGCAAAATGAAGGTGAGCGTCAGCCAGAGCAGCTGCGAGGGAAAATGCTGCGACTGGAACGGCGGAAATGCGCCGTGTCCTTCCGGGGCTTCGGTATGGGCAGTCGGCTCGGCCATGACGGCTAAAGTTTTACAACCCGAACAGCAGCAGAAGCGCGATCAACAGCGAGAAGATGCCGAGCGCCTCGGTGATGGCGAAGCCGAAGATCAGGTTGCCGAACTGGCCTTGCGCCGCCGACGGATTGCGCAGCGCCGCGGCAAGGTAATTGCCGAAGATGATGCCAACGCCGACGCCGGCGCCGCCCATGCCGATACAGGCAATACCAGCTCCAATGTATTTTGCGGCGGTCGGATCCATGAGAAAACTCCTTTTCGAGGTTGCAGCGGTTGAAAGCCGTCAGTGGCCGGGATGGATCGCATCGTTGAGATAGATGCAGGTGAGAATGGCGAAGACATAGGCTTGCAGGAAAGCGACCAGAAATTCGAGCGCGATCAGCATGACCACCAGAATGAACGGCAGCGCCGCGCCGAACCAACCGACGACGCCAAAGCCCGCCAGCATGATGATGAAACCGGCAAAGACTTGCAGCGTAATGTGGCCGGCCAGCATGTTGGCGAACAAGCGGACGCTGTGCGAGATCGGCCGCGACATGAACGAGAGAATCTCGATCACCACAATCGCCGGCAAGATGTAGACCGGCACGCCCTTGGGCACGAACAGCTTGAGGAATTTGAGCCCGTTCCGCCAGAAGCCGTAGATCACCACGATGAAGAAGACGGCCAGCGCCAGCGTCGCGGTGACGATCAGTTGGCTGGTCACGGTGAATGAATAGGGAATGAGCCCGATCATGTTGGCGAACAGAACGAACATGAACAGCGTAAACACAAACGGAAAGAACTTCATCCCTTCGGTGCCGGCGGAGCTTCGCACCGTGTTGGCGACGAATTCGTATGACATTTCGGCGGCCGATTGCAGCCGTCCCGGCACGATCGCGCGCGGTATGGTGGCAGCGATCATCAGCGCCGAAACCAGAATGACGATGATGAACATGTAGAGCGCGGAGTTGGTAAAGGCGAAATGCTTGCCGCCGACCGTGAACAGCGGAGCGATATCCTGGATCGCGAATTGATGGATCGGATCGACCGTCATGGTTCCATCGCCGTCCTGGTGAAGCGGCGTTCCGTCACTGTTTCCGGCCTGCCGATGGGCCACTGTCCGGCTTGGCGCCGGGAGCGACCCCCGCGGAGCGCATCACGTTGAGCACGCCGGCGGCAAAGCCGAGCAAGAGAAAAACAATGAACCCCCAGGGCGAGATTCCGAGCAGGCGGTCGATGCCCCAGCCGAGGCCGGCGCCGACCAGCACGCCTCCAACGAGTTCGCTCGAGAGCCGGAAGCCCTTGGCGTAACCCGATGCAGTCGTTGCCCGGTCCCCGCCAGTGTCGTCGGAGGGCTCGACCGCGCGCCCACGCGCTTGGCCAAGTCCTTCGCCGAGACGCCGAAGTCTCGCGGAGAGGGCGGCTTCATCGGTGTGCGCCTGATCGTGGTTGCCGTCTTCGCGCGTGCCGCCGCTCATCACTTCGACACTCGCGGCTTACCGGCAATTAAGACCGGCGCGCCCCCTAAAAGCCGCGCGGACCATACCGACGGGGTTTTCCCAAGTCAAGAAAAGGCCAACAATTCGAACCAATACTAATCTATTGATACATCATGATTTATGGGCTGTTTCGAGGAGCTGTGGATGACCGATTGTGCAGCGCGAAGCAGATGCGACTAGACTGTTGCTCCGTTGAAGCAGGATCGGCGTTGCTCCAACGCCTCATCCTGAGGTGGCTTGAGCAGCCCTCGAAGGACGACCCGCGCCCTTCGCGGCTCGCTTCCGCCCCGCACCTCAGGGTGATGGGTTAGGTCATGAGGAGACCAATATGCGCGTCACAGCATTTGCCGCCTGCGTTGCCGGCGTTTGTATGATCGGGCCGGCGCTCGCCGACGACACGCCGCCCGGCACCGGCGACGCGCGCTACACCTTCAACAAGACCGCCGACGGCGGATTGCTGCGGCTCAACACCCGGACCGGCGACGTATCGCTGTGCAGCAAGCGCGCCGTCGGCTGGGCCTGCCAGGCGGCGCCTGACGAGCGCGCCGTGCTGGAAGGCGAGATCGCCCGGCTACGCGCCGAGAACACGGCGATGAAAAAGGATTTGCTCTCGCGCGGCTTGCCGTTGCCGCCCGGCGCGCTGTCCGATCTCTCCGCCGCGGGCGACAATGATGTGACGTTCCATCTGCCGAGCGATGCCGAGGTCAACCGTTTCGCCGCCTATATCGGCCGGGTCTGGCATCGGCTGGTCGAAGCGATCACGCAGGCGCAAAAACAAGTCCTCAACAAAAGCTGACGCGCGCTCGTGCCTCCCACCTTGTCCGCTATCCAGTCCGGCACGATCGATACGATCGCAAGCGCGACGCTGACACTCGAGACGCCGGGTGAAAGTTTTGTTGAGATTACCCGTGAGGCGGCGCGCTTTCTTGCCGAAGCGAAAGCGCGCGACGGCACGCTATTCCTTTTCATCCGCCATACGTCGGCGTCGTTGGTGATTCAGGAAAACGCCGACCCGGACGTGCGCACCGATCTCGTCACCGCACTCAAGTGCATCGCGCCGGCGAACGCCGACTGGGTGCATGAGACCGAAGGACCGGACGACATGCCGGCGCATATCAAATCCATGCTCAACGGCGCCACGCTTACCGTTCCGGTCGCCGGCGGCAAAATGCTGCTTGGCACCTGGCAGGGCATCTATGTCGCCGAACACCGCGCGCGACCGCACCGACGCGAGGTGGCGTTGCAGTTTGTCGGGTCGGGGGGATAAGGCAACTCGCGCCGCGCGATTGTCGGCTTGCCTCTCCCCGTTGTGCGGGGAGAGGTCGGATTGCGAACATGGCGAAGCAATACGGGGTGAGGGGGTAAGATGGCCAATCTAGCTTAACGGTTAGGCCCCCTCACCCCAACCCTCTCGTCCGCTTCCACGCTTAGATGCTTCGGCGGACGCTCAACCCGCCGAAACTCGCCCCAGCGAGCAAAGCGGGCCGCACGCGGGGAGAGGGAGTAAACGCGGCGGCATACACGACTGCGGAGGAGTGGACCAGGGACCATGCCCGGAAGTAAGGTCCCAGACGGGGGGGCAGCTCGGTCATCCTGCTGAGCGACGCCAATTTCAATCGTTGTTGATCGCCTCATGGATGCCGGTGATGGATGCGCGTACCCGTAGCAGCGACCCGATAGCAGCGACCGGCATCGGCGGCATCGGCGAAACGCTACGCATCTGGGCGCATGTCTCCGCCGCCGGCATCGGTGGGCCGGCCTTGCAAATCGC
>JASHSY010000014.1 GCA_030040825.1 Xanthobacteraceae bacterium | reverse complement strand
TCGACGGTAGCGCAATCGCGCGACCTCTCCGACCGCAAGACGATCGAGAATTTTGCCGCCGTCGTGCAGTCGCTCGAGCGCATGAAGCTTCTGACCATCCTCACCACTGCCGACATCCGCGCTGTCGGACCAGGAGTCTGGAACAGCTGGAAGGCGCAGCTTTTGCGCACGCTTTATTACGAGACCGAGCCGGTGCTGACCGGAGGCTTTTCCGAAGTCAACCGCGCTGAACGGATCGCCGCCGCCAAACGCGAATTCCGCGCCGAGCTCGGTGACTGGCCGGCCGAAGCGCTGGATGCCTATATCGCCCGCCACTATCCGGCTTACTGGCTGAAGGTCGATTTGCCGCACAAGATCGCGCAGGCGCGCTTCGTGCGCGACGCCGACGCCGCCGGCAAGCGGCTTGCGACCAGTGTCGGCTTCGATGCGGAGCGCGGCGTCACCGAACTCACCGTCTACGCCCCCGACCATCCGTGGTTGCTGTCGATCCTCGCCGGCGCTTGCGCATTGGCCGGCGCCAATATCGTTGACGCGCAGATTTACACCACGACCGATGGGTTGGCGCTCGACACTATCGCGGTGTCGCGCGAGTTCGAACACGATGAGGACGAAGCGCGGCGCGCGGCGCGGATCGGCGATGTCATCGAGAAGGCCGTACGCGGCCTGATCAAGTTGCCGGAGGTCGTGCCGAAGCGGGCGCCGCCGAAAGGCCGCCTTAAGGCGTTCGCCATCGAGCCGGAGGTGACCGTCAACAATCAATGGTCGAACCGCTACACGGTGGTGGAAGTCACCGGCCTCGACCGGCCCGGCCTGCTCTACGAACTGACCACCACGCTGTCGAAGCTCAACCTGAACATTGCCTCCGCGCATGTGGCGACGTTCGGCGAGCGGGTGGTCGACGTTTTCTACGTCACCGACCTGCTCGGCGCCCAGATTACCGCGCCCACTCGGCAGGCTGCGATCAAGCGGCCGCTGATCGCCCTGTTTGCGCCCGAACGCAGCGAGAATAAGCGCGATAGTGTCGGTTAAAACCTCGGTAACTGGCCCTTAAACCCGCCTCTCTACCGTCAGTTAAGAGCGGGGACGGACTATGGCGTGGCGGCAGGGACGAAAGCGTGGCGGCAACGCCGAAGGCTTCGACCTGCGCTTGTGGCCGCAGGACCGTATCGGCGGACCGCCCAAGGGGCGCGCGACCGCCACGGCGCGCCGATCCCGCAAACGCGGCAGCCGCAAAGCCCGCTTCGGAATCGGCCGGCTGATCTATTGGGGCCTGGTGCTATCGCTGTGGGCGATCATCGCCGGCATCGGCACGCTGGTTTGGATCGGCATCCACTTGCCGCCGATTCAATCGCTGGAAATACCCAAGCGTCCGCCGTCGGTGCTCATCCTCGGCGCCAATGGCACGACGCTTGCCACCCGCGGCGATATGGGCGGTGCCGCGGTGCCGCTCAAAGAACTTCCGGACTATGTGCCGAAGGCGTTTATCGCCATCGAGGACCGCCGGTTCTATTCCCATCACGGCGTCGACCCGTGGGGTATTTTCCGCGCCGCTATCGCTGACGTACTGCACCGCGGCGCCTCCCAAGGCGGCTCGACTATTACCCAGCAGCTCGCCAAAAATCTGTTCCTGACCCAGGAGCGCACGGTATCGCGCAAGCTCCAGGAGTTGGTGCTTGCCATCTGGCTCGAGCACAAATTTTCCAAGGCGCAGATTCTCGATCTTTATCTCAATCGCGTCTATTTCGGCGCCGGCGCCTACGGCGTGGAAGCCGCGGCCCAGCGCTACTTCGGAAAATCGGCCCGGCAATTGACGCTCGCTGAAGCGGCGATGCTTGCCGGGCTCGTGCAGTCGCCGTCGCGGCTGGCACCGAGCCATAACCCGGACGGCGCCGAGCGGCGTGCACGGCTCGTGCTCGCCGACATGGCGGAACAGAAATTGATCAGCGAGAACGCCGCCGAGGCCGCCGCCGCGCATCCTGCACGTGCGGTGAAAGCCGCCGGGGCGACCGCAGCCAATTATGTCGCTGACTGGGTGATGGACGTGGTCAACGACATCATAGGCGGTGTCGAACAGGATATCGTGGTCGAAACCGCGATCGACCCGGTGCTGCAAACTGCCGCTGAACACGCACTCACCGACATACTCGCGCAGAAAGGCGAAAAGCTTAATGTCGGCGAGGGCGCGCTGGTCGCCATGACGCCCGATGGCGTGGTGCGCGCGCTGGTCGGCGGCAAGAGTTATGCCGAAAGCCAGTTCAATCGCGCCATTGCCGCCAAGCGTCAGCCCGGCTCGGCATTCAAACCGTTCGTCTACCTCACCGCACTCGAGCACGGGTTAACGCCGGACAGCGTGCGTGACGATGCCCCGATCGCGGTGAGCGGCTGGAAGCCGGAAAACTACGAACACAAATATTCCGGTCCGGTGACGCTGACGCAGGCGCTGGCCGAATCGCTCAACACGGTGTCGGTCCGGCTGACGCTGGAATTTGGCCCTGCTGCCGTAGCCCGTACCGCCTATCGCATGGGCATCACCTCGCCGATCGAACCGAATGCGTCGATTGCGCTCGGCACCTCCGAGGTCTCGCCGCTTGAACTCGTCGCAGCCTATGCGCCTTTCGCGAACGGCGGGTTCGGCGTTTCGCCGCATGTCGTCGAGCGCATCCGCACGCCGGATGGCAAAACGCTCTACGCGCGTTCGACCCAGTTGCTCGGCCGCATCGTCGAGGCGCGCTACGTCGGGATGATGAACACCATGCTCCACCAAACGCTGGTCAGTGGTACCGCGCGCCACGCCGATTTGCCGGGTTGGCTGGCGGCCGGTAAGACCGGCACCAGCCAGGATTTCCGCGACGCCTGGTTTATCGGCTACACGTCCCGTCTCGTCACCGGCATCTGGCTCGGCAACGATGACAATTCACCGACCCGCAAGGCGGTCGGCGGCGGCTTGCCGGTTGAGATCTGGAGCCGCTTCATGAGGACCGCGCTTCAAGGCGTGCCGCCTGCGCCGCTACCCGGCCTTGGCAACGACTGGACAACGCCGGCGCCCACGGCCGGTCAAGTTCCTGCGCCGCGGCCAACGCAACCGGACGGGGGCGGTCTTGATTCCTGGTTGCTCGACAAGCTGTTCGGGCGCCGTTAGCGCGCGCAACCGACGCTTTCGTCAGATCGGCCTACTTAAATCCTGGTTCGCGAGCGGCAGCGAGCGGACCCGCTTGCCGGTGGCCGCAAAGACGGCATTGCACAGCGCCGGCGCGACCGGCGGCACCGGCGGTTCGCCGACGCCACCCCAGAAACCGCCGCTCGGTACAATGACGGTCTCAACTGGCGGCGAGTCGGCCATGCGCAACATCGGATAGTCGGTGAAATTGCCCTGTTCGACGCCACCGTCCTTGATGGTGATCTCGCCCAGCAGCGCCGCCGTCAGACCAAATATAACCGCCCCCTCGTTCTGCATCTCGATCGACAGCGGGTTGACCACGTGGCCGGGATCGATTGCCGAAATGAACCGATGCACGTGCAATTCGCCACCCTCGACCGAGACCTCGGCGACCTGCGCGCAGAAGCTGCCGCACGCCTCAGTCACCGCGATGCCGCGATGCACGCCTTTCGGCGGCGGCGTCAGCCAGTCCGCTTTCTTTGCCGCAGCGTCGAGTACAGCGAGATTTTTCGGGCTGTTGCGCAATAACCGCCGACGATAAGCATAGGGATCGACACCGGCGGCGTATGCCATCTCATCGACGAACGACTCCTTGTAAAACGTGTTTTGCGTGTAGTTGATTGCGCGCCAAACGCCGAGCGGCACCGGCAATCCCTGCACGACGTAATCGACTAGATAATTCGGCACGTCGTAGGCCATCTCTTCGGCCAGTCCGGACAGAAACGTGTGGTCGACGTAATTCAGATGGAAGCCGGGGACCAGCGCGGCGACAAAGGACGGTCCGGCCAGCCTGATCTTCCACGCCACTGGCATTCCATCGGCGCCCAGCCCGGCGACCAGGCGCGCCATGCCATACGGCCGGTAGTAGTCGTGTTTGATGTCCTGCTCGCGCGTCCAAAGAAGCTTAACGGGCTCCTCTCCCTCCATGGCGATTTGCACGGCCTGTCGGACGAACTCCTGAATGGCGCCGCGCCGGCCGAAGCCGCCGCCAAGCGAGGTCGCATGAACCTTAACTTTATCCCTGGTCACTCCGGCGGCGCGGGCGGCGGTCATCAGCGCTGTCATCGCGTCTTGCGTCGGCACCCACACTTCGACGCCTGCCTTGGTGACGTGTGCGGTGCAAGTTTGTGGCTCCATGGTCGCATGCGCCAGAAACGGCACTTCATAGTCCGCTTCCACGCGCTGAGCCGCAGTCGTCAGACCGGCAACCACATCGCCGTCGGCACGCCCAACTTGCGATTTTTCCGCATTGAGTGCCGCACGCACGGCATCCGCGATCTTGGCGCTCGAGAGCGCCCCGTTGCCGCTGTCAGTCCACTCGATCGGCAATGCCGCGAGCGCGCGATTGGCCCGCCACCAAGAATCGGCGACAACCGCGACCGCGTCCTGCATCCGGACCACGCGGCGAACGCCTTGCATCGAAGCGATTGCATTCTCATCAACGGTCTTCGGCGATCCGCCAAATACCGGACAATGGGCGATGGCGGCGTAAAGCATGTCAGGCAACCGCACATCGATGGCATAGATCGGCTGCGCCGTCACTTTGTCGAGCAGATCGAGCCGCCGCTGTGGTGTGCCGGCGAGCTTCCAGTCGGCCGGCTCTTTCAGTGCGACGTGAGCCGGCGGGGTAACTTTCGCCGCCGCTGCGGCAACGGTACCGAAGTTCACGCTGCGGCCACTCGGCTTGTGAATGACCATGCCTTTATGCGCGACGCAGTCCTGCGCCGAAACGTCCCAGCGCGCGGCTGCCGCGGCGATCAGCATTTCGCGCGCTGTCGCGCCGGCTTGCCGTAGATAGGTTTGCGACGCGGCGATCGACCTGCTGGCGCCGGTCTGCATATCCCCCCAGACCTGATGGCGACGCAGATTGTCCTCAGGCGGCACGGATTCGACACGCACATTCGCCCAGTCGCAATCGAGTTCTTCGGCAACCAGCATGGCCAGTCCGGTGTGAGCACCTTGTCCCATCTCGGCGCGGGCGACGCGGATCACCACCGCGTTGTCCGGGCGAATGAGAAGCCAGGCCGTGATTTCGGGCATTTCATCTGCGGCCGATACCGGCTCGAACGGTATGGCAAGGCCGAGCGCAAGACCGCCGCCCACAACACCAACGTTGGCAAGAAACGAACGACGGCTCATCGCCACGTCCGACGTCATCGGAATTCCTTCAACCGTTGCACTGGAGGCGGGTGGCCCGGGTCCAAACCTCATAAAAACTCGGTCGGGTAAAATGTCGCCAGCCCCCGGCATCCTAACAAACGAAGAGCCATAGGCAACGCCGATTTATCCTCGTGGTTTAGAGATTGCTGGCCGCAAGGATGCTGCGACGGATTGCAGCACCAACCCGCAACCGGCGCAAAAATTGGTGGAGGTAGGCCCGCACACGCGGTGCGTCTTCAGCCGGCGTCGGTTTCAGTTATAAAGAGCCATATGTCGGCCACATGTCGATTGAGCGTCCTGGAATAGTGCATGGATGCAAAAACCAATAGCCGCGCGGCTGACGGGCCGCGCGTTGAGGACAATGTTCTCGTCCGCGGCCGTGGCAGCTATGCGGCCGACGCGCCGCTGCCACACCAAGCCTACGCCTATTTCGTGCGCTCACCGCATGCCTTTGCGCGTATCGCCGGCATTGACGTGGCGGCGGCGCTTGTCGCACCCGGCATCGTCGGGGTGTTGACCGGCAACGACACGCAAAGGCTTGGCGGCGTCGGCCGCCATCCGCCACTCAACGGGCGCGGCGGCAAACCTTTGATAATACCGCATCGGCCGACGCTGGCGGGCGAGCGGGTGACGCATGTCGGTGAGCCGGTCGCCATGGTCGTCGCCGAGAGCGCCGTTGCGGCACAAGACGCCGCCGAGCTGGTGGCAATCGACTATGAGCCACTGGCGCCAGTGACCGACGCGCGCGCCGCGCTGGCGCCCGGCGCGCCCCAGTTGTGGCCGGAAGCGCCGGGCAATCTCGGTATCGATTGGCCGGGCTTCGCGGCCGATCCGGACGCCAACGCTCGCGAGATTGAGGCCATTTTTGCCGCAGCGAAATTTGTCGCGCGCATCGCGGTCATGAATCAGCGCATCGCGATTGCATCGATGGAGCCGCGCGGCGCAACCGCAAGCTATGACCCAGCCGCCGACGTTTACACGTTGCGCGCTTGCTCGCAGGGCGCGCGGATCTTGCGCGACGATCTCGTCGCGATCATGAAAATACCGAAAGAGCGGTTGCGCGTCGTCACCGACGATGTCGGCGGCGCGTTCGGCCTGAAGACCGGCGCTTATCCGGAATACCTCGCGCTGATGGTGGGCGCCAAAAAACTGAAGCGTCCGATTCATTGGATGTCAGGCCGCTCCGAGGCGTTCCTTTCCGACAATCAGGCGCGCGACATTTATTCGGAAGCCGAACTGGCGCTCGACGAGAAGGGCCGCTTCCTGGCACTGCGCATACGCAACGTCGCCAACCTTGGCGCCTATGTGGGGTCGGTGGGAGCCGCCATCCCGTGCTTGAGTTTCGGCCGCTGCCTGCCGGGCATGTACGACATCAAGCGCATCGATCTGAGTGTCCGCTGCGCGTTCACGAACACGTTGCCGACCGCGCCCTATCGCGGTGCCGGGCGGCCGGAAGCGAATTACGTCATGGAGCGCGTGGTCGAGGAGGCCGCCCGCATCACCGGAATCGATCCCGGAAAATTGCGGCGTCGCAATCTCATCCGGGCATCCGCCATGCCGTACAAGACCGCGGTCGGCACGACCTACGACAGCGGCAACTTCGCACCGATCCTCGACAAGGCGTTGGCGCTTTCCGATTACAAGAATTTCAACGCCCGCCGGCGGGAAGCGAAGCGACGCGGCAAATACCGTGGTATCGGCATCTCCTGCATGCTGGAGCACGCCGGCGCCACGCCGACGGAGGGAGCGCTACTCACCTTCCCCGGCAACGGTACGCTCGCTGTCAATCTCAACGTGCAGTCGACCGGCCAAGGACACGCCACGATCTTTATTCCACTGGTCGCCGATCGGCTCGGCATCCCGCGCGACAACATCGTCCACCGACATGGCGATTCCGCGCTCGAGATCGCCGGCTACGCATCGGTCGGCTCGCGTTCGGCGATGACCGCAGGCGCTTCAGTTGTGAAAGCGATCGCCGTGATGCTCGACAAGGGCAGGCACGTTGCGGCGCAGATCCTGGAAACCGGCGAAGGCGACATCGCCTACCGGGACGGAAATTTCTCTGTGGTCGGCACCGACCGCCGCATCGGATTGTTTGAGGTCGCCGCGCGCGCGGCCGAGCTGAAAAAGCGCGGCACCATACCCGAAGACCTCGACACCAAAGTAACCACCGACACGCCGCTGACCTTCCCCAATGGCGTACACGTGGCCGAGGTCGAGATCGATCCGGAAACCGGTCAGATGGAGATTGTCGTCTACACCGCGGTGGACGACTGCGGCAATGTCCTCAACGGCATGATCGTCGAAGGTCAGCTCCACGGCGCGCTGGCGCAAGGGTTCGGCCAGGCGCTGATGGAACAGATTTTTTACGATGACAATGGCCAGCCGGTGACCGGCTCGTTTCAGGACTACGCGATGCCGCGCGCTACCGACATGCCGCCGGATATTCGGGACGACCTGCTTTGCGTGCCGGCGACGACCAATCCGCTCGGCGTCAAAGGCGTCGGCGAAGCCGGCACCACTGCCTCGATCGCCGCGGTGATGAATGCGGTCGCAGATGCCATTCCCGGCGGCGGCGGCACTCACCTCGACATGCCGGTCACCGCTGCGCGCCTGTGGCAGGCGTGCCAGCGCGGAAAAAGCCACGCGCGGCGCTGAGGGCGCAGCATTGTGCAACTGCCGACGGAACGTGTGGCGTCTTAACCGCCGCAGGCGGATTGCCTTGCCACCCCGGAGCGCCAACCTATAATGCGCCGCTTCCTTCGCGCAGGGGACGAGCTTGGCGGCGCCGGAAGCAGAACCCGTAGCCATTATCATGGGCAGCCAGTCCGACTGGCAGACCATGAAGCATGCCGCCGAGACGCTTGACGCGCTCGGTGTAGGCTACGATGCACGCATCGTCTCGGCCCACCGCACGCCGGAGCGGCTTTACGCGTTCGCTAAAGGCGCCAAAGACGCCGGCTTTAAAGTGATCATTGCCGGCGCCGGCGGCGCCGCCCATTTGCCCGGCATGACCGCCGCGCTAACGATTCTCCCTGTCTTCGGCGTGCCGGTCGAAAGCAAAACATTGTCTGGCCAGGATTCGCTGTATTCCATCGTACAAATGCCGCCCGGCATTCCGGTCGGCACGCTGGCGATCGGACAGGCCGGGGCGATCAATGCCGCGCTGCTGGCCGCGAGCGTGCTAGCGCTGAGCGACGCAGCGCTCGGCAAGCGTCTCGAAGCCTGGCGGGCGCGTCAAACCGCCTCGGTCGCCGAAGCGCCGAAGGAATCCGGCGCGTGAGCACCGCAAAGCCGGTGCTGACGCCCGGGGCGACAATTGGAATCCTCGGCAGCGGCCAGCTCGGTCGCATGCTGGTGCTCGCCGCGGCGCGGCTCGGCTTTAAATGTCACGTTTTCTCGCCCGATCCGGAATCGCCGGCCGCTGACGTCGCCCACCGGATGACGTCTGCCGATTATTCCGACACGCAAGCCCTGGAACGCTTCGCCGCTGCTATCGACGTCGCTACTTACGAATTCGAGAACGTGCCGGCAACATCGGCGACGTTCCTTTCAAAGCGCGTTCCGGTTCTGCCCGATCCGAACGTGCTGGCGACCACACAAGACCGTTTGGCGGAAAAAAACTTTGTCGCCGCGCTTGGCATCCCTACCGCGCCGTTTGTCGCGGTCAGCGAGGCCGGCGAGTTATCGCCGGCGCTCGCAAAGATCGGCCGGCCGGCCGTGCTGAAAACCCGCCGCTTCGGCTACGACGGCAAAGGCCAGACAGCGATCGGCGACGGCGCCGATCCGGCGGCCGCCTGGGACGGGGTCGGCGGGCAAGCATGCATCTTGGAGGCCTTCGTGCCGTTCGCCCGCGAGGTTTCCGTCGTCGCCGCACGCGGACAAGACGGCACGGTGGAATGCTTCGATGTCACAGAGAACGAACACCGCGACCACATTCTGAAAATATCGCGCGTCCCGGCCGCCATGTCCGCCACATCTGCGCAGGAGGCGCTGCGGATCGCCGACACGATTGCCAACAAATTCGGCTATGTCGGCGTGCTCGCGGTCGAGTTGTTCGTGATGCGCGATGGCGGCCTCTTGGTCAACGAAATTGCGCCAAGGGTTCATAATTCCGGGCACTGGACGATCGATGGCGCTTCGGTTTCGCAATTCGAGCAGCACGTCCGCGCAGTTGCCGGTTGGCCACTGGCGAAGCCGGTTCGCCGCGGCCGGGTGGAAATGATCAATCTCATCGGCAGCGAGATTGAGGATTACCGGAAGTGGCTCACCATCCCCGGCGCGGCCGTGCATCTTTACGGCAAAACGCAGGTGCGGCCCGGGCGCAAGATGGGGCATGTGACCCGGGTCTTCGCCGAATAGCGGCTGCCGCGCCGCGAGGCCAAGGCGGTTGGGATTGGCCCGATTTTAAAGCACCGGTGGACTTCAGGGGGTCTTTCTGCTACACACGCCAAAGTAGCGCGGGCGCTAACGCCCGTTCCGCTATTTCATTTCCACAGCGCACTAAACTTAAGTGCAGCAAAAAAGGAGCATGCGTGCAGGTTCTCGTTCGCGATAATAACGTCGACCAGGCCCTCAAGGCGCTTAAGAAAAAGATGCAGCGTGAGGGCATTTTCCGCGAGATGAAGCTTCGCGGCCATTATGAAAAACCCTCAGAGCGCAAGGCACGGGAAAAGGCGGAAGCGATCCGCCGGGCTCGCAAGCTTGCCCGCAAGCGGTTGCAACGCGAGGGCTTGTTGCCGATGAAGCCGAAGCCGACAACCGGCCCGGGCGCTGGCCGATCCGGACCGCCGCGCACCCCGCGATTCGGCTGAAATTGATGGCAATCGACCGCAGGCGCGGGCTGTAAGGCCCGCGCTTTTGCTTTGGCGCTGCGATAATCTTGGGCGAGAGCGGCACGAAGAGTTACCAATGACTGAAGTAGCGTTAGTCATAAAACGGCGTGAGCGGACTGCGATGTCGTTTGGCGTGGGGCTGATTTATTTGATCGCAGCGTTGGTGCTGGCCGGCTGCTCGGGGCTCAGCGCATTGTCTGGGCCGGAAAAGGACGACGCACTTTCGGCGAATTCGCAGCCCAACCTCGCTTCCCTTACCGAGGTCATTCAAAAGCACCCCGAGGACCCGCAAGCCTACAACATGCGCGGCTCGGTGCTGGCCGAAAGCGGCAAGTCGGAGTTGGCGCTGGCCGATTTCAACAAGGCCATCGCGCTCGATCCGAATTACGCGCAAGCCTATGCCAACCGCGCCCTACTCTACCGCCAAGCCAACAAATTTGAGTTTGCGCTGGCCGATTACAACAAGGCGCTGTCGATCGACGCATCCTATGCCCCGGCCTATCTCGGCCGCGGCGTCGTCTATCGCCTGCAAGGCCGTAGCGTGCAGGCGCTCGCCGATTTTAGCAAAGCGATCGCGCTGCGGCCCGATAATGCACAAGCTTACTACCAGCGCGGCCTGCTCTATCAGAGCCAGCATCAGCACCAATTTGCCATCGACGACTTCACTACCGCGCTCGGGTTGACCAATCGGAAGGCGGAACCATTCGTGGCGCGTGCGCTCAGCTACCTGGCGGTCGGCGATGCAAAATCGGCGGCGAGCGATCTCGACGAGGCGGTGCAGATCGAGCCGTCAAACCAACAAGCCTGGACCAGCCGGGGGCTCGCCTATGAGCGGCTTGGCGACAAGAACAAGGCGGCCGGTTCCTACGCGAAGGCGCTCAACATCAACGACAAATACGAGCCAGCCAAGACCGGGTTCGCCCGCGTCGGCGGCAAAATTGGACAATCCTACCAAACGTTTTGATCATCCATCAGCCGAATGCACGGAGGCGGCGATGACCATCATACTCAATCACACCATCGTTCCGGCGCTTGATAAGACCGAATCGGCCAAGTTCTTCGCGGATATTTTCGGGTTAAAGTGCGGACGCGCCGGCCATTTTGCGCCGGTCAAAGTCAACAAAGGACTGACCTTTTTGTTCGACGATGACGATCAGTTCGAATGCCATCACTACGCCTTCCACGTCAGTGACCGCGAATTCGACGCGATCTTTAAGCGTATCAAGGGCGCGGACGTCACCTATGGCAGCGCGCCATGGAGCCTCGGGGACGGCAAGCTAAACGATTGGGGCGGCGGCCGTGGCCTTTATTTTCGCGATCCAAACGGTCACGTGCTCGAAATCATGACCGTGCCGCAATAGCACCGGCTCAGCGTGACGGCGGAACGGGAGGGCGGTCCAGGTCACCGGCGAGGAATTGTCCGACCGCACGCAATGCACCGTTGGCGTCCAGATTTTCGTGATCGCCATCCAGGAATCGCACGATATGCCTGGGTGCTTTGGTCAGCTCGAACATCCGCATCCCCATCGCGAACGGAACGATCCGATCATGCACGCCGTGTAGGATCAGCACCGGCGCGGTGACGCGTCCGATGAACTCGTCCGAACGGTATTGATCCTTCATCAACAACCGTATCGGCAGATACCAATAACGCAAATCGGCGACCGCGGCCGCCGAAGTGAAAGGCGCTTCCAGTATCACGCGCGCGACCGGCTTTTCCGCAGCCACACGCACAGCGATGGCGGCGCCAAGCGATTCGCCCCACAGCACCAGTTGTTGCGCCTTGTAGCGCGAGGCGGCAAAGGCGTAGGCGGCGTCGCCGTCGGCAATCAGCCCGCGCTCGGTCGGACTGCCGCCCGAACCGCCATAGCCGCGATACTCGAGCGCAACGATGCCGATCCCGTCACTGATGAGCTTGCGGAAACGCCCGACGCGATAACGCAGCGCGCCGCCATTGCCATGGAAATAAATGATCACCGGCTTGTCGTCGCGCGGCGCGACGTGCCAGGCGACAAGCGGCACACCGTCGGACGCCTTGAGCCTTACCTCCTCCGCTTCCGGCAAGCCTGCTTGAGCCGGCGTCGTATGGATCTTCTCCGGGAAATACATCATCGAGCGCTGCGCGAAGTAGAGGAAAGTAGCGGTGCCGAGATAAAGACAAACGACGGCAACGCCGCTCCACTTGACTGCGGTCATGCCGTAGGCGGCCCACGTTGCAGCGGCGAGCGCCAGGACGTGCCGGGCCGACGGTCGCGCAAGCTCGACGATCCGTCGGGCCGCTTCGCCAAATCTTGCGTTCTGGAAAGACAGCGAACGCATATTCAAGCCCCGCAATTCAGCCGGCGATGCGAGCGTATTTTCGCACCGGATTATCGCACCGGCATGACTGCCGAATCACAATGCCGCACAAAAGCAAACCGGCCGGCTTATGCAAGCCGGCCGGCAAAATTCATTCCATCGTCAAGCGATCAAGGACAAACTTGAACGGTGCGCCATTGATAACCGTAGCCTTCGACCCAAACCTTGCGATGACCCCAATGGCAACCCGGCGCCAGCTGCGCGTAAGCGGGGGGCGGCGGATAGCCGGCAGGCGGCGGATAATACGCGCCCGGAGGGGGCGGCGGCGGGTAATAGCCGGGCGGTGGCGGTGGCGGCGGACTGTTGGCGATGGCGCTGCCGACGATGGCGCCGGCGGCTACGCCGCCGAGAATGCCTGCGCCGACGGCGCAGCCGAAGCAGCCGGCGTTTGCCGGGGCTGGGGCGGCCAACGCAGCTAGGCCGATGCCCGTAGCGCCGACCAGCGCAATGAGCGACTTATGCATGTGATCTCCTCAAGTGGCCGGCCGGGCGCCGGTCCTGGACCGAATGAGCGGAGTCCCCGTAAACCCCGAATTCTTCGCCGCCCCGTCGCCCAATTAAGGCGGCGATCCGTGGCGGAAGTTTGGTACCGACAAGGTACCTCGCCACTATTAACCAAACTTTTGTCGTGCCCGACGGAACTGTCCGTCGTCAGTAACAGCCACGCACCCAGGCGTAGCCGTTCCAATAACGCCGGCAGCCGTATCCGTATCCATACGGATATGGACCATACGGATAATACGGGCCGTAACCGTAGTACCCGCCGTAGTAATACGGAGCGGCCAATGCACCGCCAATGACGGCGCCGGCAACAAACGGACCGGGGCCCCAGCCCCAACCGCCGCGCCAGCCCCAACCACCACCATGCCAGCCGCCCCAACGGGCGTCAGCCGTGCTCGAAGTCGCGAGCGCCGCAGCGCCAATGGCCGCGACCGCGACGAGAGCGGTAAGGAACTTCCTCATGACATCACCTCGAACTTTCTCCATTCGCTCAAACCCGACCCTTGGTCCCTAGGTTCCCATTTATTGGTGAACGTGTGCTGAACAATACTGCCCGAATAAGGCCATCATTGACAGCCTGAGCGACCCAAAAAATGCGCGCAACCTCATTGACTTATGTCATCGGCGACGTCCACGGTTCGCTTTCGTTGCTGCGGACCTTGGTCAAGCGCTGTCGCCGGCGCGCCCGCAACCGCGCCGCGATTTTAGTCTTGCTCGGCGATTATATCGACCGCGGGCCTGACAGTTCGGGCGTCATCCGTTTCATCATGGATCTTCAATCGGAACAGCGGGAGCTCGTGATCGCGCTGAAAGGCAATCATGAGGCTATGCTCGTCGATGTCATCGACGGAGAAATCGAGCCCGAACTTTGGCTGAGTCAGGGGAGCGCCCAAACGCTGCGCAGCTATGGCGTCGCCAGCGCCGACGCGTTGCCGCCGGACCACGTAAAGTGGCTGCGGTCGTTGCCAACCAGCCACGCCGACGGCCGCCATTTCTTCGCACGTGCCGGTATCGATCCCGGCAAGCCGCTGACGACGCAAAGCGCGCACGACTTGACCTGGATCAGGGAACCGTTTCTCTCCGATCAGCGTGACCACGGACGTTTGATCGTTCACGGACACACACCGCTCAAAGCTGGCACGCCGGACCTGCGTGGCAACCGGTTGAACGTCGACACCGGCGCCGTGTATGGCGGCGCCTTAACCGCGGCGGTTTTCAGTGACGCGAAAACCAGTCCGGTCGCGTTTCTGCAGGCCGATTGATCGCGATCGGCAGCGCCGACGGCCGCGCACGCGTCCTCCCAAACAATCCGCTAACGCCGATTTTGCGCTAATCTCGCCCCGATTCGTCGAGGGATTCCGGTGAAACCCAAACCCGCGAAATCGCCGAAGAACACGCTGGTGCCGCGGCGCGTCCCCTTGCAGCCGCCGAGTCGCGACCGCGTGGCCGCCGATGCGTTGCCGACCGCAGCCCCGCATCGGCACGCGGAGGCCGCGCGCCTTGCCGCTGAAGTCGCGCGCCTTGCGGCCGAACTTGCAGCGTCGCGTGAGCGCATCACCGAGCTGGAAGCGCGCATCGATGTCGATCCGCTCACTGAGACGCTCAATCGGCGCGGTTTTGAGCGCGCGCTCAACCGCTCGCTTGCCTACGTCAAACGATACGGCGTCAGCGCGGCGCTGATCTATCTGGATCTTGACGGCTTCAAGCCGGTGAATGATCGACATAGCCATGCCGCCGGCGATGCCGTGCTTAAGGCGGTGGCCGCCGCGCTTGTGCGCCACATACGCGCGTCCGACATCGTCGGACGCATCGGCGGCGATGAATTCGCAATTCTGCTGTGGAACGCCAGCGAAGCGAACGCCAGAGCCAAGGTCACAGCGCTCGAAGACGTGGTGTTTGCAACGCCGGTGCGCTGGGGAAATTCGACGCTGGTGGTTGGTGCTTCGGCGGGCGTTGTGCCAATCGGCCCGCTGGATACGCCAACCGAAGTGTTGGCCCGCGCCGACGCCGCCATGTATGCACGCAAACGCGAGCGCAACGTGGGTCAGACCTAAGCGATGATATCGGGCGTCAGCTGGTCTTCAATGAAAGTGATGCGGTCGCGCAAATAGAGTTTGCGCTTCTTCAGTCGCTGAACTTGGATGATATCGGACCCGGGCGAAGCTTGCAGTGCCGCAATCGCGGCATCAAGGTCGCGATGCTCCTGCTGCAGGCGCGCAAGTTGCGCGCGAAGCTCGCGTTCTTCCTCGGGCGTTGCCATTTCCCGCCTTGGTCGCGCCGTGGACCCGACCGAGCCCCTGGGGGGACGGTCAAAAGGCCGGTAAGTTCCTCTAGATTATCGCGTTTTGGTTAATCGCCGACAAGCCCGACGACAAACAGTGCACAATGGGGGATTTTCGGAACCGGGAAAAGGGAGTATCTTTACCCACAGTCTCGCTAGTGTAGCATCCTGCTAAGGGGCAGGGTGATCAGACGCAAGGAGGCAGCCCACATGGCGATTGAATCGCATCTTGCGGAACTCGAAAAACGTCATCAGGCACTTGAACAGGAAATCAACGAAGCACTTACCCATCCGTCAACCGACGATTTGACCATTGCAGAGCTCAAGCGGCGCAAGTTGCACGTTAAAGACGAAATCGCCCGGCTCAAACTAGACGCCAGCGTCCATTAATTAGTAGCGAGAAGAGTTTTTCGATTTGTGCCTGCCCCGCGCCCGCGGGGCGGAAAAGAGTGTTTTGCCGCGCGGCGCTTACGCCCCCTTCGCCAATTCCCGCAGCTTGAATTTTTGCAGCTTGCCGGTCGAGGTCTTGGGGATTTCGGCGAACACGACATAGCGCGGGCATTTGTAGGCGGCGAGGCGGCTGCGGCACCAGGCGATCAGCTCGTCGGCGGTCGCTTTCGCATCCGGCTTGAGCTCGACAAACGCGCACGGCGTCTCGCCCCATTTTGGGTCGGGCTT
>JASHSY010000090.1 GCA_030040825.1 Xanthobacteraceae bacterium | reverse complement strand
TCATCGATCAACCGCACGTCATAGCCGGGCACCGGTTTGCCTGTGGTGCCGTATTTCACCTCGCCCGCGCGGTTGGAAATGAAGATGTGCAGCATTTCTGTCGAGCCGAGGCCATCGAGGATCTCGGCGCCGTAGCGCTCGCTCCAGCGGCGGCCGACATCGGCCGGCAAGGCTTCACCGGCAGAGATGCATCGGCGCAGTCGCAAGTCGGAACGCTGCGGCGCCGCTGGGCTCGCAAGAAATGCGGCGTAGAAGGTCGGCACACCGTAAAAAATCGTGACGCCGTGTTTCTTGAGAACCGCAGCCACAGAATCCGGTGTCGGCCGGTCAGCCAGCAGAACCGTCGTCGCGCCGGCCGACATCGGGAAGGTGAGCGCATTGCCGAGCCCGTAAGCGAAAAACAACTTCGCCACCGAATAGCAGACATCACGTTCGCCGATGCCGACAAACGGCCTGCCGTAAAGCTCATCGGTGAACTTGAGATCGGCGTGGGTGTGGACTGCTGCCTTCGGCTTTCCGGTCGAGCCGGACGTGTAGAGCCAGAAACAAATCTCGTCCCGCACCGTCGGCGCGGTCACTGGCTCGGGTCGCGCCGATGCCAGCAAATCCTCGAAGCGCGGATGACCGTGCCCGTTGTCGCCGGAGACGATGACATGGTCGAGCGTCGCAGTCTTGCCGATCGAGGCGGCGAATTTGGCAAATAGTTCTTCCGACACAACCAGAAGCCGCGCGCGCGAATCCGCGAGCATAAAGCGATAGTCATCTTCGGTGAGCAGCGTGTTGACCGGCACTGGAACGATTCCGGCCTTGATCGCACCGAGGAAAGCGGTCGGCCAGTCGATACTGTCGAGCAGGCAGATCAGAATGCGTTCCTCACGGCGAATGCCGAGCGAGCGAAGCACCGCGCCGAAGCGATCGACGCGCCCAGCGAGTTCGCCGTAAGTCCAGGCTTGCCGCCGGTCGATGAACGCAGGCTTCCCGGCGCGCCCGGCGTCGAGATTGCGCTTAATAATGTCGGCTGCGAAGTTATAGTCGCGCGGGATCGCCGCGGCGGTGCCGGGCGTTGGGTTCGGTTGAGCGATATTCATCGCGGCGTCAGCTCCGAAGGCGCACCGTCTTTTCCCACGGCTTGCTCGCTTCGCTGCATTATGCCGATGGTGCGACCTACCGCAATCCGATAGTGGTGCGGCACTATTGCAATCGTGATACCGGAGGCCGAGCGATGATTTTCAGCCGCGACCGTATTCTCACGACCCACGTCGGCAGCCTGCCGCGCAACGAAGCGCTGAGCGACCTTTTGGTCCGTCGCGAGGCCGGCGAAAGTTTCGACCGGACGCACTTGGAAGCCGAGATGGAAAAGGCTGTCCGGCATGTGGTCGCCAAGCAAAAAGAGGCCGGCATCGACAGCGGCAACGACGGCGAGCAGCAACGCGTCGGCTTCCAGACCTACGTGCCGCAGCGGATGTCGGGCTTCGGTGGGGAGTCCAAGCGCCGGCGCGGGCGCGAATTCGAGGAATTCCCCGAACTGGTGCAAAACCTCATGCGCCGCTTTCCCAACGTCAGCCGGCAGCAGAACGCGCCGCAGGCGCAGGGTGAGCTGCACTATCACGACAGTGCGGCGATCGAGCGCGAGATCGCGCGCTTCCTGCGCATCGCCGGCGAAGGCAAGCCGTTTGTAGAAAATTTCATGACGGCGCCGTCGCCCGGCATCATCGCCTCGACCATGCTCAACGCTTTTTACGACAGCAACGAGGCTTATCTTGCCGCCATCGCCCGCGAGATGAGCAACGAATACATGGCGATTCATAAAGCCGGGCTAGTGTTGCAGATCGACGCGCCCGATCTCGCCATGGACCGCACCATGTTCTATCGCGACGGCACCGACGCCGATTTCGTCAAGGCAGTCGAACTGCACGTCGCCATGATCAACAAGGGCATCGCCGGCATTCCGCGCGACCGGGTGCGACTGCATGTCTGCTACGGCAACTGGGAAGGCCCGCACATCCATGACATCGCGCTGGAGAAGATTTTGCCGCCGCTCTACCGGGCCAATGTCGGCGCTTTGTCGATCGAATTCTCCAATCCGCGTCACGCTCACGAATACGGCGCACTCAAGCGCGTGCCGTTTCCCAAGGACATGATCCTTATTCCCGGCGTGGTCGAGTCGACTTCCAACTTCGTCGAGCACCCGGAAGTGGTGGCGCGGCGAATCGAAGAGGCTGTCGCCGCGATCGGCGACCGCGAACGTGTGATCGCCTCGACCGATTGCGGCTTTGGCACTTTCACGCGGCGTGAGTGGGTGATCGAGCCGGCGGTATGGCTCAAGCTCAAATCGATCCGCGAGGGGGCCGATATCGCCTCGGCGCGGCTGTGGGGACGCAAGAGCGCCGCGTGAGATGCTTTCCCCGGACGGTTCCGGGTCTGCAGTGCATCATTCCGCTTCGCTTCATACTGCGCCGCGCCCGGCAAACGCCGTATAATGCCGGCAACCAGCACAAGGGAGCACGCCATGGACGACATCACCCGCGACCCCAAGACGGTCCACGCCGACGACATCAACCCGCGTTACAACTGGGGTCGCCATCTGCCGGTGCTCGGCATCATGGGCGTCGATTTCGAGGAACGGGTCGATTATCGCCGCATGCACCGCTATCGGCTTGGCCGCGCGCAGGCGGCGCTGGAAGCATCCGAACTCGGCGCGTTGATTTTGTTCGACGACAACAACGTCCGCTACGTCACCTCGACCAAGATCGGCGAATGGGCGCGCGACAAGCTTTCGCGCTGGGTGCTGCTGATCCGGGGCAAGGACCCGATCCTCTGGGATTTCGGCTCGGCCGCCGTGCATCACCGCCTTTACTCACCGTGGCTCAAGCCGGAGAACTGCAAAGCCGGCCTGGTCGGCATGCGCGGCACGGTGGACCCCGCCTTCGGATTGATGAAGCACCACGCCGAAGAAATGGCTTCGCTGCTGAAATCCGCCGGCGTCCTTAAGATGCCGGTCGGCATTGACATCGTCGAGCCGCCGATGATGTTCGAATTGCAGAAGGCCGGTTTGAAGGTCGCCGACGGCCAGCAGGTGATGCTGGAAGCGCGCGAAGTAAAATCGGCCGACGAGATCGCGCTGTTGAACCGCGCCGCGGCAATGGTGGACGGCGCCTACCAGTTGATCGACGAGAAGCTCAAGCCTGGCGTGCGCGAAAACGACATCGTCGCGCTGGTCAACGAGTTCCTCTATCGCCACGGCTCCGACGATGTGGAAGCGATCAATGCGATCTCCGGAGAGCGCTGCAATCCACATCCGCATAATTTCACCGACCGCATGGTGCGGCCCGGCGATCAGGTGTTCTTCGACATCCTGCAATCGTTCATGGGTTACCGCACCTGCTACTACCGCACCTTCAATGTCGGCCGTGCCACGCCGTCACAGCGCGACGCTTACAAAAAGTGCCGCGAATGGCTCGACAAGGCGATCGACCTGATCAAACCGGGCGTGACTACCGACAAGGTGTGCGGCGTATGGCCGAAGGCGCAGGATTTCGGCTTTCCGGACGAGCTATCCGCCTTCGGACTGCAATTCGGTCATGGACTCGGCTTGAACCTGCATGAGCGGCCGATCATCAGCCGGGTCGTCTCGATAGACCATCCGACGGTGATCAAGGAAGGCATGGTGTTCGCGCTCGAGACCTATTGTCCGGCGAGCGATGGTTATTCAGCCGCGCGGATCGAGGAGGAGGTCGTGGTCACCGATAAAGGCCACACCGTCATTTCGCTGTTTCCTGCCGAGGAATTGCCGATCGCAGCCCGCTATTGAGGGCGCATGGCGGT
>JASHSY010000089.1 GCA_030040825.1 Xanthobacteraceae bacterium | reverse complement strand
TTACCGAACCTGCTTTTTCATTTTCACACTTCGGTTCATCATATTCGCGACTTAAATAGACTAATGTGATCCCGAGGGCGACCCGAAAGGATCAACCAGGCACAGGCATGCGATCGATCTTGGTAGGGCTGATATTAATGGCATTCTGGCTTGGTGCTGCGGCGCCTGCCGCAGCGGCGAACGTGCCGTGCGGCGGCGACTTTGGCGCCTGGCTCGACGGCGTCAAGCAGGAAGCGGCGGCGCAGGGAACCACACAGCGCACGATCCAATCGGCGCTGGGCGGGGTGACGTATGATCCGAACATCATCGCGCGCGACCATGCGCAGGGCGTCTTCCGCCAAAGCTTCGAGCAATTCTCAGGCCGCATGGTGCCGCCGCGGTTGGCGCGCGCCGAAAAGCTTCTCAAACAGTACGCGCCGGTGTTCGCCCGCATCGACCAGCAATTCGGCGTACCGGGCCCGGTAATCGTCGCCATCTGGGGACTCGAAACCGACTTCGGCGCCAACTCAGGCAAATTTCCAACTATTCGTTCGCTGGCGACGCTTGCCTATGACTGCCGACGCCCGGAAAAGTTTCGCGGCGAATTGCTCGCCGCGTTGCGCATTGTCGATCGTGGCGACATGAGCCCAGCCGACATGCGGGGCGCCTGGGCAGGCGAGATCGGCCAGACCCAATTCCTGCCGTCGTCTTATCTCAAATATGCCGTCGACTATGACGGGAACGGCAGACGCGACCTTATTCACAGCGTGCCGGACGTACTCGCGTCGACCGCCAATTATCTCAAGGGCTATGGCTGGCAGCGCGGCCAGCCATGGGGAGAGGGCACCACCAACTTCCAGGTCCTGCTGCAATGGAACGCGTCGCAGGTCTACACCAAGACGGTGGCGTATTTCGCTCAGCGGCTCGCCGGCGGCGGTTAGCCGGCGGCGGCGATCCAGCGTTCAAGAAATCGGCTTAGCCAAGCGCGCGCGGTGTAATCGTAGACCGCACGGTCGGCAAAATGCGTGGCGAGCGGCTTGGCGCCCGGCATCGTCAATCGCTCGTGGCCGCGCGTCGTCCAACGATGGATCGTTGCATGCGTCACGTCGGGATGAAATTGCAGGGCATAGCTACGGCCGTAGCGGAATGCCTGCACTTCAAACATGTCGCCCTCCGCCAATAGCTCCGCGCCGTCCGGTAGATCGAAGCCCTCGCGATGCCATTCGTAGACTTGCTCCGGCCATGAATCGACCACCGCCAGACCGGCCGGCGTCGGCCGGATCGGGTAGTAGCCGATTTCCGCATGGCCGGAGGGATGCAGGAAGACACGGCCCCCGAGCGCGCGCGCACACATCTGCGCGCCGAGGCAAATACCGAGAAACGGCTTGTCCTCCTTGAGGGGCACCGAAATCCAGTCAATTTCGCGGCGGATAAAATCATCGTTGTCGTTGGCGCTCATCGGGCCGCCGAAAATGATGGCCGCTTCGTGATCGCGCAATGTCAGTGGCAATGGATCGCCGAACCGCGGCCGGCGCACGTCTAGTGCGAAACCGAGTTGCTGCACGGCGCGGCCGACCCGCCCCGGGGTGGAATGTTCCTGGTGTAAGACGATCAGGATCGGATTCGGCATAGCGGACAGAATCGCAGGCGGCGAAGCGAAATTCGTACCGCGTTGGTCCGCAATTTTCAAAGCGCGGCAATGCACGCCGGCTATGCGTCGCGCTTGCCGCCTTGCTTTTCGATCCGCTGGCGAAGTTCGATCCGCTCGCGTGGCGATACGCCGAGCAGGTCGGCCGCACGCCACAGCAAATTGTCTTCCAGTTCGTCGCGCTGGCCGTCGGCAAAGACGACTTCCCACATCATCTCGATCACCCGCGCGCGGCCGGGCTCGTCGAGGGTGCGATTGAGCAAGCTGGTGAAGTGGTATAGGTCAACGGCTTCATTCTCTGCCAGCGTCGCCTTTTCGATCAACTCGTCGGTCAGCGCATCGTCGAGAGAAAAACCGCGCTTGACTACTGCATGCAGCTTGGCGCGCTCGTCTTGTGACATCTCGCCATCGATTGCGGCGGCATGCACGAGCAACGCCACCGCTGCGAGCCGGTAATCGTTGTCAGCGAATTGACTTGGATGCTTGTCACCTTCGACGATTTCGGCGACGAAATTCCGAAACGATTCAAACATACAGGACTCCAAGCACGTGCTCGAGGTGGCATGCCGATGACGGGATGTCCAGCGGCGCGGCGTCGTTATTGGGTCGCCTTGCCAGCGAAGTAGCTGTTGGCCAACAGCCGTATGTTGGCCTGGACGTAGGGATTGGCCGGATCCTTGGCTTCGGCTTCTTCAAATTTCTTTTGGGCGCGCGCATACTCACCACGCAACATCAACGAATAACCTTGACCATTAAGGACTGCGACGGTGGGGCCGACGAGGCGCATCGCTTGATCGTAGGCGTGATCGGCCAAGTCAAACTTCCGCAAATGATTGTAACATGTCCCCAAGCCGATCCACGCCTGGGCATTTTCCGGATGCTTGTCGACCGCGCTCTGGAAGCTTTGCTGGGCCATCGCGTAGTTGTTGCTGCGCAAGTAATTCTTGCCACGTTGCAGGTCGTCGATCTTGGCATTGGCGCCGGGCTTGGCAGGTGGGGTCACCGCGCCGGTCGTTTGAGCGACGGCAGGCGGGCTCGTTGTCGCATTGGATCGCGCCGACCACGAGCTGCCGAACTGAGACGTTGACGAGCAAGCACCGAGTAGCGCGAAGCTTGCCGCGCCAAGGATAAGAATTGAAGCTCGCTGAATGCTCGTTATGGGCATTTCCGAACCGTGCGACCGCATCGATTCCACAAGATGACCACCGCGGCGCGGCGACAAAAAGCA
>JASHSY010000013.1 GCA_030040825.1 Xanthobacteraceae bacterium | reverse complement strand
GTCACAATCAATATCCGGACTCTAGGTTGAGAACGGCCGCTTTGAAAAACAAAAAACTGTGCCCGAAATCACATTGCAACTCCGCAGCGACTTGCTAAGGTTGCATAAGTCATTTCTGGCGCGGATTTGTTGAATGATTTCAAAGAAGAGCTAACTCCCGCAAAACCCGTGCTGGGTCGAGGCTTTTGCCTCAAGATGGATTTGCATCGGCAAATTCAAAGGCATCGCGGGAGAGGTAAGCTGGAGATTGTCATGCGTATCAGGTGGGCCGTCGCTTTAATCTTTTTTGCTCTAGCGAGCCTCCCATCCCGCGTAAGTTTAGCTGAGAAAGCGAAGGTCGCCGAAAAACCGAATAAGCCTCCGTCCGAAACGTGCACTTGCCACTTTGGCTACGGAGATGTTTGCATTAATTCCATGTCTTGCGGCATTAACGGTGGTAAGTGCAATGGAACATGCTCGGCGACTCCATGGGAGACGCTCACGAAGTGAGACGCCCACGAACCGCTGCACGGGTTAATTGGCCTCAGGTCAGTCAAGGTCACTTATTTTCTGCGGACGAGCGTCGATCTTCCAACAAACCGGCTTAATCATTGAAAGTGAAAGGCACCCTGGATCATGACATGCCAATGGCTCAATGCCACTGCCGCGTCGTGTTGCCCAATACCGTCGGTCGGCAGGCCGTGCTGCCCCTCCATGCCGAAGAATCCATGGTCGTGCTGGACCGCGTCCATCTGGCCTAAGCCCGTCTGACCCATGCCGGCCACCTCTGGATCGGGCCAAGCGGCAATGCCGGTTGAGCTATGATCGCTGCCGTGGAAGAGGAAGGCATCGTTGCCCGTGCCGCCAGTCGATACCGAAGGAGGAGCCGTGGACTTTGGCGGATCGGTAATGATAGTGCCGCCATTGCCGTCAGAGGCAAAGTCCAAGGTTCCTTGAAAATCATCGAAGGTCAGCGTAGCGACATTGCTTCCATCAACTGCCGTCAGCACCAGATTGCCATTCGAATTGGCTTCGGAAAAAACTGTTTGCGCATAATTGAATCCGGCTAGATCAACAACGTCCGACTGAGCCGCATTCGGTGCGGTCCCGGCAAATCCAGAGATCTGGCCAAAGAAGCCCGAGGAGTCCTCCAGCACCAATTCGCCATAAGCCGGCGTGCCGGTACCGTTGTCGAAAGTTACGCTCGCCGTCGACGCCGCACCGAATTCGAGCGTTCCGCCAGCAATGATCGCAGTACCGCTGCCGACCACCGGATCGTCGACCTGCAGTATCCCATGGTCAGTGGCCTCGAGGATGCCGTCGTTGACGATCGTGGAACCGGTTTCAAGCGTCAGAGTACCAGCGGGGACGTCTGCGTTGATCACCCCATCAGTTTCGTTGACCAGCGTCAGTGAACCGTCCCCGGTACCGATCTGACCGGCACCCGAGATCGTATTGTCAACGTTGGTTAGCGTACCGCTCGAAGCCGCGGCGATGATGGCTTCCGCGGCCGTGCTGCCCGAGAGGGTGATCTGACCGTCGCCCTCAAGCATAGTATTGCCACCGATCAGCTGCAACTCGGCCGCGTCGTGGCCGGCATCCACCGCAATCGTGCCCGAATTGTCAATGAGACCACCGAGGGGCAGCGTTGCCCCATCGCCGACGGTCATGAGGCTGCCGTTATTGATTGTTGGCGTTTGATTGAACACAAAATCGGCGGCGCTAAGCGATGTGGCGTTGATACCCTCGAGCGTAATGGTTTCGTTGGCACCGATGGTGACAACCGCGTTACCACTAGCATCCTGACTAATGTCGTCCTGGATTTCGGCGAAGTTATTCACACCAGCGAACCCGACCAGATCGATCTTGTCGGTCGCCGCGTCAAAGCCGTAGATGGTATCGTTACCGATAGGCTGCGCGAAAACCAGTTCGACGTTACTGCCGGCGGCGGTCAACGTATCGTTCCCCGACAACGCAAAAATCGGTTGGCCCGGTGCGTAGGTTTCGACGTTGTCTGCAATAACTGTGCTTGCCGTGCTGCCATCGGCATTCGTCCAGCTTTCGGTCACCGATAACGCCAGCGCACCGGCCAAAGTGGCGGTCGTCGTCACACTCAGCGCATCGAGCTCGCTGGTATCGATCGTCCAGGTGCCGTTGCCAAGGTCGGTCCCGCCATCGAGTTGCCAGCCGGATGGAACACCGGTGACGGTAACTGAGACCGGCCCACCATCCGCGGCCGGCGGATCGGTGAGCGCCAAGTTGATGGCGCTGCCGGCCACACCGGCCGGGCCGACAGAGTCAAGCACCGTCACCGCGATGGTTTGCGACGCCGAACTCGCTTTTTCCCCCGTGGTGGTGTTGTTGGCGGTCACCGTCAGCGTGAAATTTGCATCGTTGCTCCCATCATTCAGTGTCAGCCCATTGAGGAGGAGCGTTGCGGCGTTACGACCGATGCTGCTGATCTCCAGGCCGTCGGCGGCGGTGAGCGTGATGTCGGGCCCGGTGAAATTATTGCTGTCGACGGTTATGGAAGCGCCGGTCGGCAGCCCGGTAATAGTCACGGTTAGCGTGTCGTCTGAATCGACCCCGATGACCTTGATCGCCGGCAATGCGACGGTGCCACCGTCACTGACTGCCGCTGTCGTTCCGGAAAGCCACAGTGTTGGCGCTTCGTCGGATTCCCGGCCGGAGGTGAAGGTTACCTCTGCATCATTATTTCCGTCATTACTCAGCACAAAGTTGGAGGTGCTGTAATCGCCGACGAGTTCGATCGTGGTGGATGGACCATGGGCGCCGTCGCTTACCGTCAGTGTGGTCAGATTTGACGAACTGCTGTAGCTGCTGCTGAGCTCAGTGGCACTTGAGTAGGCGATGCCCGCAAGATCGATAATGTCCCCATTGCTGAAGTCCGACACCTTCGATCCGCTGAAATTGGTCGAGGCATTGGTTCCATCAACAACCAGCGTGCCGATACCACCGAAGGACGTGTTCACATTCTCAAGATTATCGACATTCGCGCCATAGATCAGCGTCTGGCCGGTGTCGATCGTCACCGTGTTGCCGTTGCCGTCCACGGTCGAACCATCGATCTCGCTGCTGGTGCCGATGGTGACGTTGCCGGTCAGATCGTCGGTGCCGCCAAGCAGCGTCACATCCTCCAGCGTCACCCCGCTCAGCGTCAGCGTCTGCCCGGTGACGGTGATGGTGTTGCCCTCGCCGTCGACCGTGGCGTTGCCGTCAATGGTGGCGCCGCCGGTGCCGATGGTGACGTTGCCGGTCAGATCGTCGGTGCCGCCAAGCAGCGTCACATCCTCCAGCATCACGTCGTTCAGCGTCAGCGTCTTGCCCGCATCAATCGTAACGATGCCGTTGTTTGGGGCGGGATTATTGGTGCCAACATCAATGTTGTTGATGGTCGCGTCGCGGATTGTGCTGTCAGCAGTAACCTCAAAGCCAACAGCATCTTCGATGGTTCCGCCGGTGATTGTGATTCCGTTCAACTGCACCAATGAGCCGGCGCCGCTCGATGCGATGACGCCGGAATTGGCGACCTTGGCGTCGAGTAGCAAGAGCCCGCCGGCAGTCGCCTCCATCAGGCCGTCGTTCGTGACCTGCGACGCGGTATCGACGACGAGAGAGCCGCCGGCTCCATTGTTGGCGTTGATCACGCCACCCGTCTCGTTGACCAGATGTAGGGTTGTGAGACCCGCGTTTCCGATCGTCCCAGCGCCGTCTATGGCGCTTTCGTTGTCGAGCACACCGGTGTCGTCGGAATCGCCGACGATAAAATCGGTGGCGCCGCCTAGCGTTACCGAACCAGAATTCTCGAGCGTCACCGTGCCGTCGATAACCAGATACGTGTTTGCCGTAACGCCGTCGACATCGATCGTGCCCGCGTTGTTGATCGTGCCATTCAGCACGAGGTATGCGCCGGGCAGCACCTGCACGAAGGCGTCGACGTTCAACGCGCCGGGATCGCCCGCCCCGACAGAGCCGTTAAAGAAGGTCGTGTTGGTGTCGCCCGATGGCGGCGACACGATTTCTATGAGGCCGGCATCGCCAAGCGTCGGATCGTCCGTCGTCAGCGTGCCGCCACCGATGCCGACATTGGAGAGATCGACCACGGCGCCTGCGCCGTCGGCCGCAATATTACCGTTCGTATTGACGACCAGGAGCGTGTCGGCTGCTGTTCCGGAGAGATTGATCGTGCCAGCGGACGAGGCCGAAATGGTACCGGCGTTGTCGATGATGGTGAACGTGCCGGGCGCATAATTACCGAGCGAGAAATCGACCTGCGATCCGATTCCGACAGCTTCGACGGTCGCGCCACTCGCATTACCGAAATCGCCGTTGATGGAAAAAATACCCGCCGTGAGCGCTTCGATTGTACCGTAATTGCCATCGGACTCGCCGAGCGTGAAGTTTGGATTAAGGGCGATATTGAGGGTGAAGGTGGCGGCATCGGCTGCCTCCAGCGTGCCGTAATTTGTATCCCCCTCCAGGCCATTAATCACAATCGTGCTGCCGGTGCCGTCAGCCTCTATCGTGCCGCCCAATTCAGTGGTGGCGGTAGCGGCGGTATAGACCCCGCCGCCATCGTTGGTGAGAATGTGATTGATAGTCAGTGTGCCGCCATTGGTCGCTTCGATCAGTCCGAAGTTTTCGCTGCCCGGCAAATTGTAGGAAAGCGTGATATTGCCACCGTCTGCGTTGACGATCCCGCTGGCTTCGGTTGTGACGGTATTGACGTCGATCGAGGCGACGTCGCCACTCTGCATCAGGACCGTGCCGTAATTGCCGAGCACCCCACCGGTGACGATGAGCCCAGCGGAACCGTTGACCCCGGTAACCTCACTGCCTTCCAATAGGACGACTGTACCGTTGCTATCGACCGCGACTGTACCGTCGATCAAAATCGTCCCGAGCAATGCCAACGCGGTAGCGCTGTCGACTTGCACTGTCGTTGCGCCCGCAGTGCCCTCAATGGTCAAAGGCAAGGGAGTGCTACCGTTCAAATGCGAGCCGTCAAACGCAACCTCGCTGTTCGTCTCGCCCTTGCCGTTGGCGACCTCGATCACCCCGCCTTCTGTTGCCGATAACGTGCCGCCGATGACGGCGGTCGCGCCACTCAGCAACATGATCGACCCGCTCCCACTTGCGACGACCACTCCGTCGTTTGCGCCGCTATCAGTATTGTCGATCGTCGTGTTGTCTGCGGTAAACGTGCCGCCGTCCTGCGC
>JASHSY010000088.1 GCA_030040825.1 Xanthobacteraceae bacterium | reverse complement strand
TGCAAGCCACCGTCGACTTCGCGCGTCACCATCAGCGACTCGCCGTCGATCGCGACCTTCGAGGCGAAGGTTCCCTGTGGCCAGCCGAGCAGAGCGGCAAGCATCTGACCGGTTTGGTTGGAATCGTCATCGATCGCCTGTTTGCCCATAATGATGAGGCCGGGCTTTTCGGCGTCGGCAATCGCCTTGAGGATTTTTGCCACCGCCAGCGGTTCGGCGGCGGCTTCGACCTTCACCAGAATGCCGCGGTCGGCCCCCATCGCCAACGCAGTGCGGATTGTTTCGGATGCCTGCGCCGGTCCGATCGAGACCGCGACGATCTCGGTTGCCTTGCCCGCTTCCTTGAGCCGGATCGCTTCTTCGACGGCGATTTCGTCGAACGGATTCATCGACATCTTGACGTTGGCGAGTTCGACGCCCGAGCCATCGGATTTGACGCGGATTTTCACATCCTTGTCGACCGCCCGCTTCACGGGAACGAGTATTTTCATGGCTTCTGTCGGCTTCCGTCAGCGTTCCCGCAGGCGCGAGAATCCGGGCTATGTTGCGGTGCGGAAAGTACCGGCGCGGGCGCTTCCGGTCAACGGATTGGGCGGGTGAAGGGCAGTGAGGAAGAGAGTCCGCCGTCGACCGGAAAGGCCACGCCGTTGACATAGGAGGACTCATCGCTGGCAAGAAACAGCGCCATGGCCGCTATTTCTTCCGGCGCGCCGGCGCGTTGCAGCGGATTGAGCTGACCGATCTTACCGGCCGTGCCGCGTTCCTTGGCGGCGTCGAAAACCGGCTTGGTCATGCCGGTCTCGATCAGCCCGGGGCAGATAGCGTTGACGCGAACGCCGGTGCCAAGAAGCGCGGCCGCCGCTGTCTGGGCGAGGCTGATGACGCCGGCCTTGCTGGCGCTATAGGGAGCGCCGCCGGCATTGGCGCGGAGGCCGGCGACCGACGCGGTGAGTACGATCGAGCCCTTGCCATTTTTGACCATGTGCGGCGCGGCGTGTTTGATCGCCAGGAATGGGCCGAGCAGATTGGTCTGCAAAATTCGCAGCCAGTAATCGACGGTCTGCTCGAGCAAGGGCGGTGGAACCATGCCGCCCGAAACGCCGGCATTGGCGTAGATGACGTCAAGCCTGCCGAACGACCGCAGCGCGAGGTCGACGAATCCTTTGACTTGATCGTCCTGGCCGACATCGGCGCTGACGCCATGCACTTTTCCACCGCCTTCGCTGATCGTCCTGACGGTTGCATGCAACTCAGTGGAATTCTGATCGACCACAACAACGCGTGCGCCTTCGCGGGCAAATAAGATCGCGCTGGCGCGGCCGATGCCACTCGCCGCGCCGGTGACGATCGCAGCCTTGCCGTCGAGCCGGCCTGTCACATCCCTCTCCGTGGTTTTGCTCGGCCTAGCGGTTCGCGCCCGGCTGCCACAACATGTCGCGGTCGCCCTTGTCGTTGGCGTAGCGGGCGGCAACGAACAAATAATCAGACAATCGATTGACGTATTGCAGGACTTCCGGCGTGACGCTCTCGTCCGGCTGGTCCATGAGTTCAGCAATCAGGCGCTCGGCGCGGCGGCAGACGGTGCGGGCGACATGCAGATATGCCGCCGCTTCATAGCCGCCGGGGAGCACGAAAGATTTCAGCGGCGTCAATTCGCCGTTGAGCAAGTCGATCTGATGCTCAAGCCAGGTGACCTGGGCCGCGGTAACGGTGAGCCGCGCGCCGCCCGGCCCTTTGCCCTTGTCCGGCGTGGCGAGATCGGCGCCAAGGTCGAACAGATCGTTCTGGATGCGCGAGAGTGCGTTATGGATCGAATGCTCGCCGACCGTATAGAGCCGGGCAACGCCGATGGCGGCATTGGTCTCGTCAATCGTGCCGTAAGCGGCGACCCGCAAGTCATATTTCTTGCGCCGAGCGCCGGTGCCGAGTGCCGTAGTGCCGTCGTCGCCCGTGCGGGTATAAATTTTGTTGAGGACGACCACGATCGCTCGCCGTCGTTATTTGGAGATCGCCCAGATCGTGATCATGATGATGACGATAGCGATGAACTGTAACAGCACGCGCAGTCGCATCAGCTTCTGAGACAGATTGCCAGAGCCACCGCGCATCATATTGACAAGACCAGCCAACAGCACCAGCGCCACCGCGCCGATGGCGATTGGAACGACCGCATGCGACAAAAAGGTGCCCATGTATTCCTTTTAACCCAGATTGCAACGCGGCGAAATCCACTAACGGGCCATTCGGGAGCGGCATTTGCGCACCGGGCCTGGTGGCGGGCTCATGCAGGTTACCGGGTTACACGCCTGTGCCTTCTTGCGGCATTCATTCAGGCAACTAATTAGCCTCAGTAACAATCAGTAACCTGCAAAACTAGCATGATGGAGGACGGACCGTGAGCAAACCCAAGATCGCCATCGTCATCAGCACGACGCGCGCCGCCCGTTTCGGCCACAAGCCGGCGCAATGGATCAAGGACATTGCCGCTCGACGCGGCGATATCGATGCCGAAATCATCGATCTGCGCGATTTCCCGATGCCGTTCTTCGACGAGGTAGCGACGAACGCCTGGGCGCCGACGCAAAATCCGGTCGGCCAACGCTGGCAGAAGAAGGTGGCCGAGTTCGACGGCTACGTCTTCGTGACCGCCGAATACAATCACGGCATCCCGGCGGTGCTGAAAAACGCGCTCGATTATGCCTATCCTGAGTGGAACAAGAAAGCGGCGGCCTTTGTCGGCTACGGCGCCGTGGGCGGCGCGCGGGCGATCGAACAGCTGCGGCTGGTCGCGGCCGAGCTGCAAATGGCGACGGTCCGCAGCGGCGTCTACATCCAAGGGGCCGACTTCATGGGGGTGTGGAAGGAAGGCAAGGAGCTCAGGGACATCGGCTATCTACAGACCGGCGTCAAAGACATGCTGGATCAACTGGTCTGGTGGACGAACGCGCTGAAGGCGGCACGCCAGCGCGACGAGGTCGCTGCAGCCGCCTAAGTCTCGGCGACCGCGACCATCCGGACGGCAAATCGCGACGCCGGCTATTTGGTGGATGAATCCCTACTCAACGTCGCGATGGCTTCCTGCACGGTGGTCATGAACTGCGCAGGGAAGATGATCGTCGAGTTCTTTTCGGTGGCAATTTCCGCCATCGTCTGCAGAGTGCGCAGCTGAAGCGCCACGGGATGCTGGGCGATAATATCGGCCGCCTGGCCGAGCCGCACCGCAGCTTGGTATTCGCCTTCTGCGGCGACGATCTTTGCCCGCCGCTCGCGTTCCGCTTCGGCTTCCTTCGCCATTGCCCGCTGCATATTCTCCGGAAGAATAATGTCTTTGATCTCGACCGCCGTCACCTGCGTCCCCCACGGCTCGGTATGCCCGTCGATGACGTCTTTGATCTGCTCGTTGATGCTCGCGGTATCCGAAAGCAGCTGATCGAGGCTGAAGCGTCCGACCACATTGCGCACGGTTGTCTGACTGATTTGATTGATCGCATTGAAGACGTTCTCGATCGCGATCACCGCCTTCTCAGGATCGGAAATGTGATAGTACGCGACCGCCGCGATGTCGATCGAGACGTTATCCTTGGTGATTATTTTTTGCGATGGAATTTGCATGGTGACGGTGCGAAGCGATACCCGCACCATCTGCTGAAAAGGAAAGAAGATAAGGGTCAGTCCCGCTCCACGCACTCCGGCAAACTTTCCGAGCAAGAATACGACGCCGCGCTCGTACTGTCGCAATACCCGGATCGAGCCGAGCGCATACAGGATTACGATGAGCACAAGAACAGACAACCCATACATGCGGGGAGTCTCCCACATATCGCCATAGCGGTCGAGCCGCCTGTCGCGGCCCGTGACACGGCGGCATGGATCGGCGTTCTAGTTCTAGTTCGATCCGTCCAGCAACCGCCGCGCGATCACTTGCGCCTGGATTTCAGCGGCGCCTTCGAAAATGTTGAGGATGCGGGCGTCGCAGAGGATGCGCGATACGGGGAACTCAAGCGCAAAACCGTTGCCGCCATGGATCTGCACGGCGTTGTCGGCGGCGGCCCAGGCGACGCGGGCCGCCAGGAGCTTCGCCATCCCGGCTTCCAGATCGCAGCGGCGGCCGGAATCCTTCTGCCGCGCGGCGTAATAGGTGAGCTGGCGCGCAATCAGGATTTCCGCCGCCATCATCGCAAGCTTGTCGGCGACGCGGGGAAATTCGGCGATCGGCGCACCGAACTGCGCGCGCGTCGTCGCATAGTTGCGCGCCTGTTCGAGCGCGGCCTGCGCGACGCCGATAGCGCGCGCCGCAGTCTGGATGCGCGCGGACTCGAAGGTCGCCATCAATTGCTTGAAGCCGAGACCCTCGACGCCGCCCAACAGATTCTCGGCTTTCACCGTAAAGCCGTCGAAGGCGATCTCGTATTCCTTCATGCCGCGATAGCCGAGCACCTCGATCTCGGTGCCCGACATGCCGGCGACCGGAAACGGATCGGCGTCGCTGCCGCGCGGCTTTTCCGCCAGCAGCATCGACAGGCCACGATAGCCCTTCTCGTTTGGATCTGTGCGCACCAGCAAGGTCATCAGGTCGGCGCGAACCGGGTGGGTGATCCAGGTCTTGTTGCCGTAGACCTTGTAGACATCGCCATGGCGCACGGCGCGCGTCTTCAGCGAAGCCAGGTCCGAACCGGTATTCGGCTCGGTGAACACCGCAGTCGGCAACACCTCGCCGGAGCCGATCTTCGGCAGCCACTTGCGCTTCTGTTCCTCGGTGCCGCTACCGAGAATAAGCTCGGCCGCGATCTCGGAGCGGGTGCCGAGCGAGCCGACGCCGATATAACCGCGCGAAAGCTCCTCGGACACCACGCACATGGACTCCTTGCCGAGCCCCATGCCGCCGTATTCTTCGGGGATGGTAAGCGAAAACACGCCGAGTTCGGACATTTGCCCGATGACGTCGAGCGGAATGTACTGATTGCGCAGGTGCCAGCCTTGCGCGTGCGGCGCCACCTGGCCATCGGCAAATTTGCGCATCTCTTCACGGATGGATTCCAGCGTATCGTCGAGGCCGGTCGCACCTACGCCGGCGTCCGCCTGCTGCCGCATCAATTCGGCAAGCCGCGCGCGGCGTTGCGCCGTGTTGCCGTAAACGATCAGATGCTCGACCGCGGGATTGATGCGCGCGGCCACCATCGCGCTGGTGACGCCAAGGTCGCCAAGCCGGACGATCTCGCTTTGGCTCATCGGGATGCCGCCGACGATCTGTGCCAGATATTCGCCGGCGCCGACCCGCACCAGCAGGTCCTCAATCTCGCCGAAATTGCCGGAGGCGCTGAGCCGCTGCGCATAGGCCGCGAGCTGGCGGATCGCCTCAACATAAGTGGCGAACCAAGCGAGCCCATGGGTGGCGCGCTGCTCCTTGTCGAGCAATCGGGCATTGGCGCGGCCGTCCCGTACCACCTTTTCCGCGACGGCCAATCGCGCGTCGCTTAGTAGCGCGTCGGCGGCGTCGGCCGCCTGCAACAGCGTCGCGATCAATTCACTCTCGGTAGATTTGGAAGCTGCGGCAAGCGCCATTCACGACTCCGATGACTGACATTGCGGCGACGCGCACCGAGGCAAGCTTACGCGTGCAGTGCACAAAAGCCAATTCGCGACGGCGCGCTGCAGGCTGGCCGCGCTTGGAGGACGGCATGCGGGAATTCAAAGGACATAACTATCCGCTGCTCGTCGAGACCGGATTGCGCTGATAAGTTGCCGGCGGATTGGTGGCAGAGGCGCGGAATTTGAAGACGCTCTATCAGAGCTTTCGTGTGATCGTGGATGCATTTTATCGCTTCAACCGTGATGACGGCTGGGCGATCGCCAGCCACATTTCGCTGTCGATACTGATGGCGGTGTTCCCGTTCCTGATCGTGGTGACGGCGATTGCCGGTGTCATCGGATCGACCAATCTGGCCGACGAAGTCGCGCGCCTCATCTTTGCCGCCTGGCCGCGTCAGGTCGCGGGGCCGATTGCGGCCGAGATTCACAACGTGCTCACCACCAGGCGCAGTGGCGTCCTGACGTTCGGCGCGGTGTTCGCGGTCTATTTTGCTTCCAGCGGCGTCGAAAGCCTGCGCATCGGACTGAACCGCGCTTACGGCCTGCAAGAACGGCGGAGCTGGTGGCTCTTGCGGCTGGAATCGATCGGCTACGTATTGGTGAGTGCATTTGCCCTGCTAGCGCTTGCCTTTCTGGTCGTGCTCGGTCCGCTGATTTTCAGGACCGCCGCGCGATACGCACCGTGGATCGAGCCGTTGCAATCGCATTTCGATTTCGCGCGTTTCGGCGTGAGCGCGCTAGTCCTGGCGGTCGCCCTGTTCATTGCGCACATGTGGCTGCCGGCCGGACGGCGAGGCTTGAACAAAGTTTGGCCTGGGATTGTCGCCACCATGGTACTGTGGCTCGCCTGCGGCTTTACCTTCGGTCACTACCTCGCCGATTTCGCCTACACCTACGTAAGCTATTACGCCGGTCTCGCGTCGGCGATGATCGCACTGGTGTTCCTCTACTACAGCGCCTGGATTTTTGTGTATTGCGGCGAGCTTAACGCGGCGATCGCGCGCCTGCGCGAGAACGTGAAGTAACCGTCACGCGCGGCTGGACTGCCGGCTTGCTATGACGGCGACGCCTCCAGCGCATCCTCGAAATTGCGCAAGCCGGTGCGCGGCGCATTGACCAGCACCGCCATGTTTCCGGGCTTATGCCGGTTGGTGCGCATCAATTCGTGGGCGTAGGGGATTTTCTCCCACGGAAATACGTCGCTCATGCACGGATCGATCCGGCGGTCGATGACGAAACGGTTGGCGGCGCTGGCTTGTTTCAGATGCGCGAAGTGCGAACCTTGTACCCGCTTCTGTCGCATCCAGACATAGCGGGCGTCGAACGTGATGTTGTAGCCCGAGGTGCCGGCGCAGAACACGACCATGCCGCCACGCTTGACCACCAGGCACGACACCGGAAA
>JASHSY010000087.1 GCA_030040825.1 Xanthobacteraceae bacterium | reverse complement strand
GCATCGACCAGCGTGTCGGCCTTGGCCTTGTTGGCGGCGTCGAGATTGGCGTCCCATTCGTCGAGCAGATAGACTGGCGCATCGGTCGATTTGACGATCTCCTCCAGCGATTTGAGCTGCCGCTCGCCGGTCGAGAAGCCGAGCCTCTTGTCAATCGATTCGGCGATCACCTTCACCTCTCCATCGTCGTCGTCTTCCACATCCACGGGCACCGCGCCGCCGGCGAACTTAAACGCCAGACGATCCGACGCCGGCCAATAGAAGGCGCGCCGGCGCATCTCGGTCTTGAGACTGGCCAGCAGCGAGGATTTCCCGGCGCCATTGCCGCCGCGCACATTCACGCGTCCGGTCGGGCGCGCCTGCACGATGCGCAGCGCGTCGTTGAGCGATGAAACCACATTGGCGTCGTCGCCTTCGCGCAGCACCAGGCGGTCGAATTTGATCCGATCGTCGAAAGTCGGTTCCGGCTCGGGCAACATGTTAGCGGCGACGCCGCCGAAACGCGTCCATACCGAAATGAAATCGTTCCAGCCGCTAGCGAGCAGGTGCAACTCATAGGTCATCTCAATCTGCCGCGGCAGCGTCGTCGCCAAAGCGACCAGCATGATGGTGTTGCCGCGGTCGTGTAGCGCTACCACCGTGATGGTGGCGAACACGATGGCGAGGCTGACGATGCCGCTCATCGCGCTCATGCCTTCGCGCGCCACGATGGCCCAAATCTGCGCGGCGAGCGCGCTGCGCAGACGCGCTTTGAACTCGGCCAGCCAGAGTCGCAGGTTGTAGCGATTGCCGCTGAACACGTTGTCCCACGCGGTGTACCCTTGCGCGGTGACGCGGTTGTTCATGCGCTGGTTTTCCAGATAGGTCCGGGTGATCGGATTTTGCAGCACCCACTGCATCAACAGCAGCGCCCCGAACGCGCCGACATAGGCAAATGGCAGGCTCAAATCGATCTCGGCGCCGAGTACCAGCGCGTTGAACACCAGCCCAAGCAGAAGCTTGAGTGTGAATTCCAGCTCGTACATCAAATTGAAGAAGACCTGGAACGTCTCGCCGGTGAGAAACGGCTCGACTTGCTCGCGCTTCGGCTTGTCCCCGAACAGCTTGACCTTGCCGCGATTTTCACGGGCGAACCGCAGCACATATTTGCCGAAGCCGCGGTAGCCGGCGCGCTCGGCAAAAATCCAGCTAATGACGCCGGCGACATAAGAGGCCGATTGCGCCGCCAAAATGAGGATAAGATCGTTGATCAGGAATTCACCGACGGCAACCTTGCGGCCGGCGCTGATGACAAGCCAAGTCGTTGCCGCGGCAAGCATCGCCTCCGCGATCATCAAGACGACCATGACAAACAGCGAGGGGGAGAGCAGATAGCTCGCCAACTCGACGCGTGAAATCTGCTTTCCGCTCATGGCATTTAGGGCCGTACGACGCGGCGACTCGCCGATGCGAGCCATCCTAGTGCGGCGACGGTGAAGTTCCTACCGCGGCGCGGCTGGCTGCACAGGAAGGTTCACCCCGGTAACTCATAACAAAATCAAGTGCTTGAATAGTTCAATCGCGCTGCTTCGTGCGCCGCCAATGCGGTTTCCATGCGCACCGTGACGGCGTAAATTTACCCGTTAAGGTTAGTCACCCGGCGCGGTTATGTAGGCAGATGTCGGAAGGCGCATTCTCCAATCTGGCGCAATTGAGCGCGCCGTTCCGGCGCTTCGGCGGCTCGCTGCTGGGCCGCTATCTGGTCCTGGCTGCCGGCCTGATCGCCATGATGGTCTTGACCGTGCCAGAGGTGCGCATTCCAGCCGGCATCTGGCTCCATGTCATCCTTTGGCTTTGCCTCGCCTATTTCGCAATCGAAACCGTGGTGCACCTGGCCCACGCGAGACGCAACAACGCTCTGGCCCGTTATCTGGTGTCGCCCTCGGGCTTCGTCGATCTGCTCGGCATCTTTCCGGTACCGATTGCGCTTGCCACAGGTGTGGCGCCGGAAAGTGCGTGGCTGTTCGCTTCGCTGTGGGTGCTTAAGCTGGCGCAGAACTCGCCGGGCTTCGCCCAGCTTGGACGCGTGTTCGTGCTGGAGGCCAAGCCGCTCGCCAGCGTGCTGGTCCTTTTCCTCATCGTGCTGTTTTTGGCTTCTGCCCTCATGCATGTGGTCGAGCGCGAGGGCCAGCCGGTTGGATTCGGTACATTGCCGCAAAGCCTGTGGTGGGCGGTAGTCACGCTCACCACCACCGGCTACGGCGACGTGGTGCCGCAGACTGTTGTCGGCCACCTCATCGCCGCCTTGGTGATGATCTGCGGCATCGCCACCTTCGGATTATGGACCGGTATTCTTGCCACCGGCTTTGCCGCCGAAAGCCGCCGGCGCAACTTCATCCAGACTTGGGACGTGGTCAGCAAGGTGCCGTTCTTCCAGACGCTCGATCCTTCGGCCATTACCGATATTACCCACATGTTGCGACGCGTAGAGATGCCGGCGCGCGTTGCCGTCGTCCGTCGCGGCAAGGTCGGCGATTGCATGTATTTCATCGCCGACGGGGAGGTGGAGGTTGACGTTAAGCCGACGCCGGTTCGCCTCGGGTCCGGTACGTTTTTCGGTGAGCTGGCGCTGCTGGGCGATTCGATTCGTACGGCCAATGTTACGACCACCAAGCAAACGACGCTTTTGATCCTCGACCTCGCCGACTTCCGCAAAATGATGGCGAGCCATGTCGAGCTGGCGCGCGCGATCGAAGCCGAAGGCAAGCGGCGGCTTGGTCACAATCAACAAAAACGCGAGTTTGAAAATTCGCCGTCGTGAGCGGCGCGCCAAGCAAGCCCATGACAACGATGTTGAACGAAACGCACGATCCTGCGCGCAGAAGTTTTGTCGATAGCGCCAATGCCGCCGATGGCGACTATCCGATTCAGAATTTGCCGTTTGGTTCTTTCCGCCCCACGGGGGGTGGTGAGCCGCGAATGGGCGTCGCGATCGGCGATCAGATCCTCGATCTCGCTGCTGCGGCTGCCTTGCTTGCGGACCTGCCCGGCGAAATCGTCCAAGCCTGTGCGGCGCCGCAGCTCAACCCGTTGATGGCGCTTGGACCGCGGGCGTCCGCGGCGCTGCGGTTGGCGCTGTCGCGCGGGCTCAGCGCGGAGCGCGGCGATCAAAAGTTGCGCCGGCATTTGACGCCGATGGCGAACGCCGAGCTGCTGTTGCCGGTCGCGATCGGCGACTTCACCGATTTCTACGCTTCGGTATTTCACGCCACCAATGTCGGACGCATGTTGCGGCCGGAAAACCCCCTGGTGCCAAACTATAAGTATGTTCCGGTCGCTTATCACAGCCGCGCCTCGTCGGTGCGGGTGAGCGGCACCGCGGTCAAGCGGCCGCAAGGCCAGCGCAAGCCAGCCAACGAGACCGTTCCGAGTTACGGTCCGTCGCGCAATCTCGATTTCGAGCTCGAACTTGGTTTCTATATCGGCGTCCCGAGCGACCTCGGCACTACCATTCCGGTCGGTAAGGCAGCGGAGCACGTCTTCGGTTTTTGTCTCCTCAACGATTGGTCGGCGCGCGATGTTCAGGGTTGGGAATACCAGCCGCTCGGCCCGTTCCTCGGGAAGAACTTCGCCACCACGGTTTCGCCGTGGGTAGTGACGCAGGAAGCACTGGCGCCGTTCCGCGTGCCGGCTTTTGCGCGGCCGCAGGGCGATCCGGCGCCGCTGCCGTATCTCGACGATCCCGTCGACCGCGCCCAAGGCGGCTTCGACATCGCTGTTGATGCCTGTTTGTCGAGCGAGAAAATGCGCGCCGCCGGTGCAGCACCGCTTTGCATCACCAAAAGCTCTTTCCAGACGACCTACTGGACGGTCGCGCAGATGGTGGCACATCACGCCAGCAACGGCTGTAACCTCATGACCGGCGACCTGTTCGGGTCCGGCACCGTGTCGGGCCCGGAGAAGGGAAGCCAGGGCTGCCTGCTCGAAATCACCGCGCGCGGCAAAGAGCCGGTCGTGTTGCCGGGTGGCGAGCAGCGCGCCTTCATCGAGGATGGCGACGAAATCATCTTCCGCGCCTACGCCGAGAAGCCGGGTTATCCGCGCATCGGCTTCGGCGAATGCCGTGCGGTGGTGTTGCCGGCGGGCTGAAACAAATACTCATTCATTCCGCCGGCGCCCATTTTTGCAGGCGCTTTCCGGTGTCGACTTCGCCGGTATAGAGGTTGCCGCGCGAGTCGAAGGCGGCCGCGTGCACCCAATGGAATTCACCGGTCTCGCGGCCGGGGCGCCCGAAGCTGCGAACCACGGTACCGTCCTTGCGCCGCACAGTTTCGATGACGTTGTTGGTGCCGTCGATCAGTACGAAATAATTCTGCTTGCGATCGAGCGGCGAGAAAACGAGCCCCCAAGCGGAACCCGGACCCTGCGTCTGCGGATCGAAAACGTACTGCCGTACAAAGCTGCCGTCCTTGTTGAACACCTGCACGCGATTGTTGCTGCGATCGCAGACATAGACGAGCCCATCCTTGGCAAGTGTGACGCAATGCACCGGATTGGCGAATTGCGCGGATTGCGGATCGTAGGGCGGCAGCTTGGCATCGGTGGGCGGCTTACCGTAGGCGCCCCACACGCGCTTGATTGCGCCGGTATCGCCGTCGAGCACCGCGACCCGGTGGTTGCCGTAACCGTCGGCGGCATAAATTTCATTTGCAGCTTTGTCGTATGTGAAGGTTGCGACTTGGCCGAACTGGCTCAAATCCGTGCTCGAAGTCAGCGGTCCGGATTTGCCGATTTCCTTGACGAATCTTCCGTCGGTGGTGAATTTGAGCACCATCATGTCGGTCTTGCCGTTGCCCGACAGCCAGACGAAGCCTTTATTGTCGACCAGGATGCCGTGTTCGTTGGCCGGCCAGTCGTAACCGAGATTGTCTCCCGGTCCGCCCCACGCCTTCACCACGTCGCCGGACTGATTGAATACCAGCACCGAAGGCGCCGGCACGCAGCATTTCGATCGCGGCGGCGTCAGTGCGGCGCCTTTTTCGTCGTCGGTCAGCGACCGCGGCCGCTGAAACACCCAAATGTTATCCTGCGCATCGACCGAGATGCCGCCGACCTGGCCGAGGATCCAGTTGTTCGGCAACGGCTTCGGCCAGAACGGATCGACCCGAAAGGCGGGGCTCTGCGCCCTTGCGGGCAGGGCGGTGAGCAGGAAGGCGACGGTCAGCGCGAACACACGCATGCGGTTTTCCCTCATGAGTCGGGCTCGGCGACGCTTTCCGTGCCGGTCGTCACCACCTATTTGTTCCGCTAATTGGGGCTCTTCGCCTTGCAGCATAGCATGACGTGCTTACACTGCGCAGTGAGTCGCGGGCCGCTATTCAAGCCGGCAAAACTTCAATCGCCAACTTCAATGAACGAGCAATTCCAGGCCTTGCAAGGCGAACCGCTGTTTAATCCGTGGTCGCCTAAATTCATCGCAGATCCCTATCCCTATTATCACCGGCTGCGGGCCACCGAGCCGATGCATCTGGCGCCTCTCGGCCTCTATGTCGCCAGCCGCCATGCCGATGTCACCGCGATCCTACGCGACAAGCGCTTCGGCAGGGATTTCAAGGGCCGCATGACCCGGCGCTCCGGCGCAAAAATCCTCGACGAGCCGGTGTACCGCAGCATGAGCCACTGGATGCTGCAGCTCGATCCGCCGGATCACGGACGCCTGCGCGGTCTGGTGGTGCGGGCATTCAGCGCCCGACGCATCGAGGATATGCGGCCGCGTATCCAAGCGGTTGTCGACGAGATCATCGAGCGGATCGCGCCGCGCGGCTTCATGGACTTGATCGCCGACTTCGCTTACCGGGTGCCGCTGACGGTGATCTGCGACATGCTCGGCATCCCGCAGGAGCATCGGCAGTTTTTCTATTCCGGATCGCGCAACGCCGGCCGCCTGCTCGATCTTGCGCCGCTGACCGAAGCCGAGATCAAGGAGCAGAATATCTATAACCTGACCATGGTCGATTATTTCAACACGCTGTGTGAGATGCGCCGCAAAAAGCCGGCCGACGATCTGACCACGCACTTGGTCCAGGCCGAGGAGGCCGGCGACAGGCTCAGCAACGACGAATTGACCGCTAATATGATCCTGCTGTTCGGCGCCGGTCACGAAACGACGGTGAATCTGATTGGTAACGGTTTGTTGGCGCTGCACCGCAATCCCGATCAGCTTCGTCTGCTGCAGGAAGATCCGTCACTCATCCCCAACGCGGTCGAGGAACTGCTGCGTTACGATTCGTCGGTCCAGGTCACCGGCCGCACTGCTTTGGAGGATATCGACGACGTCGGCGGCGTCTCACTGCCTAAAGGCACTTCAGTTGTGTCTTTGCTGGGCTCTGCCAACCGCGATCCTGCAGTCTATGCCGATCCGGACCGGCTCGACGTCAAGCGCGCCGACATTCATGCACTGTCGTTCGGCGGCGGTATTCACTATTGCGTCGGCGCGCAGCTCGCCCGCATCGAAGGCGAGATCGCAATCGCGACTTTGTTGCGCCATCTGCCGAATCTGCAGCTCGACAACATCGAGCAGCCCGACTGGCGGCAGACCTTCGTGTTGCGCGGATTAAACCGCCTGCCGGCGCGCTGGTAGCGCGGCCGCGGTTCCGTCGGCGACCCCGATCGTAGTTGCGGGCGGCTAGAACTTCACCATGTCGATTGTGGTCAGCGTGATGTGCGGCGGGATCACCGGCGCGTGGGTGAGTTGCCACACCGTATATTGCTCGAAGTAGAGGTCCGGGGCCGATAGTCCGTCGGCCGGCACGATCACCTCGAAGCCGATCTGCGCCGCGTGGCTGGCTGTGTTGAGGACCGCGCCGACCGCGGAGGTGCCGACGCAGATCACCGTCTTGATGCCTTTATCCTTGAGGATTTTCTCCAGGTCGGAATTGAGGAACTTGTCGATGAACGACTGCACATACGGCTCGCTGCCGGTTGGCGCGACTTCCTTGAGCGTTTCGCTCTCCGGCAATTTCGGGATGCCGGTGTAGACAACCATCGTGCCGCTCTTACGCGCGCCCTCCAGCAGTTTTTTTACTTGCGGGATGGAGGCCACGCAGCGTGGAATGTGTCCGCAAATCGGATTGACGAAATCGAGCATCAACAGTGCCGTGGTCTTCGGATCGACGGTAACCGCCTTGGCCGGCGGCGCCGCCGCCGGCGCCTTCGCGCTCGACCATTCGTCCAGGATCGAGGCGGCCTGCGCGCCCGACGCGCCCAGCCCGATCGCGGCGGCCAGTCCGAACGCCAAAAGCCATTTCTCACGCTGCATGGTTTCCTCCCATTTGGCCCGGATTTTCTTGTCGGCGACAATGCCGGGGCACGTGTTGCACGCGATGAACGGCTCATTCCAGCCGTTTCCAATAACGCGTGCAAGGGGCGTGGGGGCGGGCGCCCCAGCCGTTCTCCCCGAACACCGGCCTATGCCGCGAAAGTCATAGGGCCGCGCTCGGTTTTGCCGCCAAAAAAATCCGCCGCGAAGCATTGGCTCCGCGGCGGGTGATAGAACGGAGAGGACCGGGATGCGGCTTAGGCCAGCGCCGATTTCACCCGCTCCGGCGTCATCGGCATGTTGCGCAGCCGTTTGCCGGTGAGTTGGGCCACCGCATTGGCAATCGCCGGCGCGACCGCAGGGACACCAACCTCACCGATGCCGGTTGGCGGGTTGTCGGTGACGACGATCTTGGTGTGGATCGGCGGGATATCCGCCATGCGTAGCACCGGGTAGTCGTTGAAGTTCGACGCTTGCGCGGCGCCGTCCTTGAACGCCAGTTCCTCCAGCAGCGCCGCGCTCAGCCCGAACACGACCCCGCTTTCAAGCTGGGCGTGGACGTGGTTCGGCTGCAACACGATGCCTGGATCGGCGGCAATCCAATAATTGTGGACGATGATTTTTCCGGTGCTCCGATCCACCGAAACCTCGGCGACGCCGGCCGTATAGGTGCCGTGGTAGTCCGCAAAAGCTATGCCCATGCCGTGGCCGGGCCGCTTCTTGGAATACTCCGACATTTCGGCGACTGCCTTGAGGATCGCATTGGCGCGCGGATTGTATTTGGTCAGCTCCAGCCGAAGCGCCAGCGGATCCTTTCCGGCGGCCGCTGCAACCTCGTCGAGGAACGCCTCGGCGGCGAACTTGTTGTAGCCCGCGCCGATGCCGCGCCACGGCCAGACCCGCATGCCGTTATTGGCGCGCACCCCTTCGGCGAGCGCGTGCGGAATGTTGTAGCAAGCTTGGTCCAGGCCGCGCCAACCGATCAAGTCGTCACCGCCGCTTCCTTCGTAGGAGGGCGGAGCGGCCAGCGCGGAGACGTTCTCCGCCACCAGCCGGTGGTACCAGCCGAGGATACTGTTGTTGCCGTCAAGCCCCGCCTTGAGCACGTGGTAGCTCATCGGCCGCGGACGCGCCGCCGCCAAATCGTCGGGTCGTGTCAGCAGGAGCTTCACCGGCTTTTTCACGATGCTGGAAAGGATGACCGCCTGGATGCCGATATCGGGCGCGATCCGCCGGCCATAGCCGCCACCGAGATATTGCTGATGTACGACGATCTTGTCCGGTGTCGTCTTGAGAATGCCGGAGACGATGAAGGCGATCAGCGCCCCGAACTGACTGCCAGTCCAGATTTCCGCGGACTTGCCGTCTTCCGCAACGGTGGCGACCGCGTTCATCGGCTCCATTTGCGCGTGGTAGCAAAACTGCGACGTGTAGTTCGCTTCCACAACTTTCGTGCCGGGAAGTACGTCCCACACCTCGCCGACTTTGTAGGCGGTGCGAGCCGGCGTTTTCCGGTCCTGGCCAAGCTTGGCGTACGCCTCCATCGCCTTGTCGGAATCAAAGCCCTTGGCCGGGCTTTCCGCCATGTCCCAAGTCACCTTCAGTGCGTCGCGACCCGCTTGGGTCGCTTCCACGCTGGTGCCGATGACGGCAACGCCGAAGGGCAATGGAATAACCGCGGCGACGCCGTTCATCTTGCCGACATCGTCGGCGTTGGCGACCGCCGCCTTGGCGCCTTCAGCCGGCGCTTCCATCACGGTGGCGTAGAGCATGCCCGGAACGTCGACGTCGATGCCGTATTTGGCACTGCCGTTGACCTTCAAAGGAACGTCGACGCGGCCGATATCGGCGCGGCCGATCAGTTTGAATTGCGACGGCTTCTTGAGGTCGGCCTCGGTGATCTTCGGCGGATCCTTTGGCACCGTGGCGAATTTGGCGACGTCGCCATAGCCGATCTTCCGTTTGGACTTGGCGTGGATGACCTGACCGTTCTCGGTCGTCAGCTCCGCGGCCGGCACCTTCCACTGTTCGGCGACGTTGTCGATAAGCACGCGGCGCGCCTGTGCGCCGGCCACCCGCAACGAGTGAAAGTAGCCGGGGACCGAAGTACTGCCGGCGGTGACCTGCGCCCCGTTGAAGAACGGATGCGGGTTACCGTAGAGCGGCGGAATCGCGGGCGCGAAATCCGCCTTCACCTTCGACCAATCGGCGTCGAGCTCTTCGGCAAGCACCAGCGGCAGCGACGTCATTACGCCTTGGCCCATTTCCGCGGTCGGGCAGAGCAGGACGACGGTGCCGTCCGTGCCGATGGTGACATAGGCGTTCAGCCTGCTGCTATCGGCGGCGAATGCTTCGGCGAAACGGCCGGTCAGTCCGCCGCCCAGCGTGAAGGCGAAGGTCAAGCCAGCAGCGCTTTTGACAAAGCCCCGGCGATCCATCGCGGTTGCGGTTTCGTGGTTGATACGCGCGGTCATGACTCAGCCCTCCTTGGAGGCGCGCTCAATGGCGCGAACAATGCGTGGATATGTGCCGCAACGGCAGATATTGCCGTTCATGTGCTCGACGATTTGCTGGCGCGACGGCGATTTGTTTTTCGCCAGCAGCGAGGCGGCCTGCATGATCTGGCCGGATTGGCAGTAGCCGCATTGCGGCACCTGCATGGCGACCCAGGCCTTCTGCAGCGGATGGCTCGCGTCGGGCGACAGGCCTTCGATGGTCGTCACCTTCTTGTGGGCGACCGCGGACAGCTGCGTCTGGCAGGAACGCACCGCCTTGCCGTCGAGATGCACGGTGCAGGCGCCGCACAGTCCGGCGCCGCAGCCGAATTTCGTTCCGGTGAGTTTCAAGTGCTCGCGCACGATCCAAAGCAACGGCGTATCGGGATCGGCGTCTACGCTGACCGTTTTGCCGTTGATCGCAAACGTGACCGTCGTCATGCGTTTTTCTCCTTGGCTTTCGGTTTTGCCGGCGGAACCTTTCCGCGGTGTCTTGTTGGCGCGCATCCGCCCGCCATGTGCGGGTCGGCGCGCGCGCGTCGAGATTTCTCGATGTGGATTGCAGGGTTGCGGCCCCGCGCCAAATCTTCCCCACGCGTTCTATTATTTTGAATAATACTAAAGA
>JASHSY010000086.1 GCA_030040825.1 Xanthobacteraceae bacterium | reverse complement strand
TTCACACTCTACCGGGGTGTGCGAGACGACCGACAGAAGCTGCTTGTGGCTCCAAACGTCGCATTCGAGCGGCGCCACGTTGAGATCGCCGACCATGACGGCGCGTCCCGATGCCTCCGGCCGCAGCGTCCGGTCGGCATGCATCTCGTCGAGGAACGCAAGCTTGTGTGCGAATTTCGCATTGACGGAAGGGTCAGGAACATCGCCGCCGGCCGGCACGTAGAAATTGTGCAACGTGACCGGATCTTTGAGGCCGGCACGCTCACCCAGCGTGACGGCGATGTGCCGGCAATCGCGCTTGCCGCAATAATCGCGAATCGTTTTCGATTCGAGCGGTAGTCGCGAGAGCACCACCACGCCGTGATAGCCTTTTTGGCCGTTGAGCGCGGCATGTTCGTAACCGAGCCGTCGGAACCGCTTTATTGGAAAAGCATTGTCCGGGCACTTCGTTTCCTGCAAACATAGGACGTCGGGACGAACCGCCTTGATGAATTTGGCGACCAGATCGATGCGATAGCGCACCGAATTGATGTTCCAGGTCGTGACTGTGATTTGCATGCCGAATGAGCGCGAACGCACTGGGATTTCATATGCGCAAGCGCCCAGCATGGCACAAGGCGCTTGTCGCCGGAATTCCATTATGCCGCCCGTGCCGGCGGGGAGCTGCGTATGCTAAGACCATTGCGACGGCCGCAAGTGGTGATTGTCGGAGCGGGTTTCGGCGGCCTGCAAGCCGCCAAAGCGCTGGCCAGCACTCCGGTCAATATCGTGCTGGTGGATACCCACAATCACCACTGCTTTCAGCCGCTGCTTTACCAGGTCGCCACCGCGGCGCTGTCGCCCGCCGACGTCGCCTGGCCGATCCGCGCCATTGTCCGCGCACAGAAGAATGTGCGAGTGATCATGGCGCAGGTCACTGGAGTCGATGTGCAGGCCCGCCGCGTGCACACCAGCGAGATTGATCTGCCCTACGATTACCTGGTGCTCGCCACCGGCTCGACCCATTCCTATTTCGGCCACGATGACTGGGCGCCGTTCGCGCCGGGGCTCAAGCATATCGCCGACGCCACCGAAATCAGGCGGCGGTTCCTGCTCGCTTTCGAGCGGGCGGAGGTGGTGGAGGATGAGGCCGAACGCACACGGCTTCTCACCTTCGTCATTGTCGGCGGCGGCGCCACCGGGGTGGAGATGGCCGGCGCGATCGCCGAAGTGGCGCGGCGGACCTTGCGGCACGATTTCCGCCGCATCGATCCGCGCAAGTCGCGCATCATTCTCCTCGAAGCCGGGCCGCGCCTCTTGCCATCGTTTCCCGAGCACCTGTCGGACTACGCCACGCGCTCGCTGCAAAGCATGGGCGTCCAAGTCGAACTCAATCGGACTGTCACCGGCTGCGATGCGCAGGGCGTCTCACTCGGCGGCGACCGCATCGAGGCGGCCACCGTGGTGTGGGCCGCCGGCGTTGTCGCCTCGCCGGCAGCACAGTGGATCGGCGCCGAACATGACCGCGCCGGGCGCGTCAAGGTGAATGCCGATCTTTCGGTTGCCGGACGCCCGGAGATTTTCGCCGTCGGCGACACCGCGACCATCGCCGACCGGGACGGCAAACCGGTACCCGGCATCGCGCCGGCGGCCAAACAAATGGGCACCTACGCCGGCAAGGTTATCGCCGCGCGCGTACTCGGCCAAACCGCGCCGCCGCCATTCGCCTATCGCCACCTCGGAGAGCTCGCCACCATCGGCCGCAAATCCGCGGTGGTGAAGCTCGGTTTCTTTCAGCTCACCGGCTTTCTGGGCTGGCTGTTCTGGAGCGCGATCCACATCTATTTTCTGATCGGCTTGCGCAACCGCTTCGTGGTCGCGGTGAACTGGCTGTGGAGCTACATGACATTCCAGCGCGGCGCCCGCCTGATCGGCATCGCCCCCGGCTCGCTTCGCTCGCCATCTCCCCCGCTTCGCAGGGGAGGATGAGAACGTCACTTGATGGTGTTCTGGTAGTTGATTACGAACAAGTTTGGATCGGGCTTCTTTGCCGCGTCGAGATTAAATACTGCGACGGTGGTATCGAGACCTTGCGGATCGGTCACCGTCCATTGTTTGAGCGCCAGCGTCTTGGCGTCGAACATGATCATCAGCCGGTTGGTGCCGACCATGACTTGGGTTTCCTCGATCACCACGGTGACGAAGGTGTCGTCGGCCGAGACGCTCACCACATCGGTGTCGCGCAACAGGTCGATGCGATCGGCAAGCAGATAACGCAGCGGCGTCTGCGACAGCGGATAGAAATCGGTGGTTTCAAGCGCGCGGTCGCGCACCACGACCGACGAACCGTCGGCAATGATGTCGATCGGGCTGGGCGGATTATATTGGAAGCGCACCTTGCCCGGCTTCTGGATCCAGAACGTGCCGTCGAGGCGACGACCATCGGGCCCGATCTGCACGAAATTGCCCACCAAGGTCTGCACGCTGGTGAGGTAAGCACTGATCCGGTCCAGCAGCGCGCGTTGCTTGTCGTCGAAGGCCGTGGCCTTGCTACCGCTGTTCTTGCCGGAGAACGAGAACGGAAAAAAGCCCTTGCTGGCGGGCGCAGCGGCCGGTCCGGGCATGGCCGGCGCCGGACCAGCGGCGACGGGCGGCGGAGCGGACGCGGCTTTACCGCGCGGGGCGGGCGGCGGCAACGGCACGTCTTCGGCGGCAGCGGATATGGCAAACGGCACAATACACGCAATGGCCAGCAAAGCCGCCCGCACCCCCCGTCCCGACATCATTCACTCCGTGCTTGCCGCGTTCAGACGCGTCCGCGGGTTTGAATTCACGTTATTAGCGCCGCGATATGGCTAATTCGCGGCTTTCCCGATTAAACGCCGCTCGGTTGATTCTCAATAGCGATCGTCTTCGGCCGTTTCGACGAGAATTTCGCGCTTACCGGCATGGTTGGCTTGTCCGACGATCCCTTCGGCTTCCATTCGCTCCATCAGCGAGGCGGCGCGGTTATAGCCGATTTGTAACCGGCGCTGAATGTAACTGGTCGAAGCTTTGCGATCGCGGGTCACGACCAGCACGGCCTGTTGATAGAGATCGCCGCCCTCGGACGCGCCCATTGACGTTGAATCGAATACCGCCTGGCCGTCTTCCTCCGGATCCTCGGCGGTGACCGCTTCGAGATATTCCGGCACGCCCTGCGACTTCAGATGCCGCACGACTTTCTCGACCTCGCCGTCGGAGACAAACGGTCCATGCACGCGGCTGATGCGGCCGCCGCCCGCCATGTAGAGCATATCGCCTTGACCGAGCAGCTGTTCGGCGCCTTGTTCGCCCAGAATGGTGCGGCTGTCGATCTTCGAAGTAACCTGGAAGGAAATCCGGGTCGGAAAATTGGCCTTGATCGTGCCGGTGATGACGTCGACCGACGGCCGTTGCGTAGCCAGGATAACATGCAGACCGGCTGCGCGCGCCATTTGCGCCAGCCGCTGCACTGCGCCTTCGATATCCTTGCCCGCTACCATCATCAGGTCGGCCATCTCGTCGACAATGACGACGATGTAAGGCAGCGGCTCGAGATCGAGTTCTTCTTTTTCGTAGATCGCCTCGCCGGTATCGCGGTTGTAACCGGTGTGGACGGTGCGCGTCAGTTTCTCGCCCTTGGCGCTCGCCTCGACGACGCGCGCGTTGTAGCCGTCGATATTGCGCACGCCGAGCTTCGACATTTTCTTGTAGCGCTCTTCCATTTCGCGGACGGCCCATTTGAGCGCGACCACGGCTTTTTTCGGATCGGTGACGACGGGCGTCAGCAGATGCGGAATGCCGTCATAGACGGAAAGCTCGAGCATTTTTGGATCGACCATGATCAACCGGCACTGGTCAGGCTGCAGCCGGTACACCAGGCTCAGGATCATGGTGTTGATCGCAACCGATTTGCCCGAGCCGGTGGTGCCGGCAATGAGCAAATGCGGCATCCGCGCCAGGTCGACCAGAACGGCTTCGCCGCCGATCGCCTTACCGAGGCAAAGCGGCAGGCGCGCAGCGCTCTCGGCGTAATCGTGAGAGGCAAGCAGTTCGCGCAAATAGACTTTTTCGCGGGTCGGATTCGGCAGTTCGATGCCGATGGCGTTTCTGCCCGACACCACGGCAACGCGGGCGGACAGCGCGCTCATCGAGCGGGCGATATCGTCGGCGAGGCTGATCACGCGCGAGGATTTGATGCCGGGCGCCGGCTCGAGCTCGTACAGCGTGACCACCGGTCCCGGCCGCGCGTTGATAATCTCACCGCGCACGCCGAAATCGGCCAGCACGCTCTCGAGCGCGGTGGCGTTTTCCTGCAACGTGTCGCTGCTGACCGTGGCGCGGCCGAGCTTGCTCGGCTGCGCCAGCAATTCCAGCGGCGGTAGGAGGTAGCCGCCGCTGGAACGGCGCGGCTTGGGCGGACGCGGCTTGCGTGCGGCGCGGGGCGCCGGACCGCCGGCCAATTCATCGTCGGATTCCTCGGCCACACGATGATCCGGACGGCCGTCGAAACGCGGCTCGATCCGGCGCGGCGCCGGTGCGGCCGTCCGCTGGACCACATTCGAGCGTGTCGCGCGGCGGAACATCAGCTCCACACGGGTGCGCAAGCTCAACACGAAATGCATCAGGCGGCCGAGTGAAATCCACTGGCCGTCGTCATCGCTGGCTTCATCATCATTGCCGGCTTCGTCATCTTCGTCGGCGGCGCCGGCGAGGATCAATCCGGCGGTGGCGACAAAGGTGACGAGCGCTGCGACGCCGAGCGTAAGCGACACCGCCATCCGGTAAGTGCCGGCAAGCGGAATGCCAAACAAGACGGTGGGCAAGCGCAGCATGGCATCGCCGACAACGCCACCAAGCCCGCACGGCAGCGGCCAATGCGCGCCGCGCGGCAGCGACGAAGCGAACGCCGCTGCCAACACCGCACCGAGCAGCCACAGCACCAGCCGCAGCCGTTCACGCCGCAACGGCCTATGGCCCAGCAACCGATAGCCCCATACGCCGACCGGCAAGATAAGCGCCAGCGAACCGAGGCCGAGCAGCTGCATCAATAGGTCGGCGGTTGCCGCACCGGGCCGGCCGAGCAGATTGTGTATCGGCGCGTCGGTGGCGTGGCTGAGCGATGGGTCGTTGACCGACCAGGTGGCGAGCGCAAGCGCCGCCAGCATGGCGAGGCTGATCAGCGCGATGCCGCCGAGCTCACGCAAACGCCGGCGCACGATCGTGCCGAGCTGGCCGGAGAGAAACGCCATGCCGTCGAGACTGCGGTCGATCATCGACATCGCGCTATTTCACCCCAGCACCGCGACCAGGCGATGCAGCGCCTCGGCGGTGGTCTCCTTGTTCTGCACCATGGCGACGCGGATATAGTCGGCGCCGGGATTGCTACCGTCGGCCTGTTCGCGCGCGAGATAGCGGCCGGGGACAACGCGGACGCCGGCTTCACGCCATAGCGCCAATGTCGCCGCTTCGCTGCCGCCTTGCGCCGCCACGTTGAGCCAAAGGAAAAATCCGCCGGGCGGCCGGCGGTAATGATAACGGTCGCCGACGATCCGATCGGCGAGATCGAATTTCTCCCGATAAAGCCGCCGATTTTCCTCGACGTGCGTCTCATCGTTGTAGGCGGCTATGGCAACGTGCTGCGCCGGCATCGCTACCTGCGGCGCGGCGACATTGCGCAGTTCCAGAAAGGCGCCGAGGAAGCGGCGATCACCGGCAGCAAAGCCGACGCGCAGGCCGGGCAGGCTCGACCGCTTGGACAGCGAATGAAAGACGACGGCATTGGCGAAATCCGGCGCGGCGGCTTCCAGCATCCCCGGCGGCGGCCGATCGCTGTAGATCTCGCAATAACATTCGTCGCAGAAAACCAGAAAGCCGTGACGGCGCGCCAAGGCGGCAAGCTTGCTGAGATAGCCGCGGTCGGCCACCGCGCCCTGCGGATTCGACGGCGAGGCCAGATAGCAGGCAACGACACGACCGAGCAGCTCGTCGGTGAGCGCGCTCAAGTCCGGTAGAAAGCCCGTCGCCGCGGTCGCCGGCAGATAGACCGGCTCGCATTCGGCGGCAATCGCACCCGCCGCATATGCCGCGTAAAACGGATTGGGAATGAGTACGGCCGGCCGGCCGACGCGCGGCTTCACCCATTTCTTCGCGGCCAGCGCGGCAAGGAAAAGTCCCTCCCGCGTGCCGTTCAGCACCAGCACTTCCGAAGCCGGATCGACCGGACGCTCGAGCGCGTAGCGGCGGTTGAGCCATTTGGCCACCGCTTCGCCGAACGCATCGAGACCCTTATTCATCGGATAGCGGCCGAACTCCTCGACATGGGCGGCAATCACCGGGCCGACGAAAGGAGGAATCGGATGCTGCGGTTCACCAACCGCCATGCTGATCGCGGGCTTACCCGGCGGGATGTCGCCGAGCAGTTCACGCAGCCGCACGAAAGGCGAGCGCGCGTCAGGCGCGCGAACCGGCGAAAGGGAAGCCTGGCGGGTCATCCTGTACATCAATCAACAGCGGGGCCGCCCGCCGCATCACCGACGCCATAGCATAGGTGCGCCGAGGTTAAGACCCGATTAACCAATCGGTTTCCCGCACCCTTTGCGCGGCCCGGCGCGGCCCCGAAAGGCCGTACTCAGCGCGGCTGCCGGGTGGCGAGCCAAACTTTCATGTACCGGTAGTAGCTGCCTTCTGCGTTGGCGACCGACAGCAGAAAGCCTTCCGCGCCGTCGAGGAAACCGGCGCGCAGCACGTAAGTCCGCAAGAATGAAAAGAGTCCGTGCCCGATGCCGGTCAGGAACGATACCCTTCGCCCCGAAGCGACCAGCGCCGCCGCGCTTGCCGTCGAATAGCGGTCCATGCGCGACAACGCATCTTCGAGCTTCAAGACCGGTTGATGGATCAGCGGCGGACGCAACCGTTTGACTTTGCCGGGGCAGATCACCCGCTCGTGCACAATGACATCGTCAAAGGCTGCCTTGCCGCGCCGAAACAGGCGCAGCACATAATCGGGATACCAGCCGGAATGGCGCATCGGACGGCCGCAAAAGCTCGACAGCCGCGGAAACTCCCAGCCGTCGGCTCCGCCTTCGGCGATCGCCTGTTTGATGGCGGCGGCAAGGTCGCCGCTGACACGTTCATCTGCATCGACGGTGAGAACCCAAGTGCCGGTGGCGAGCGAGAGCGCGTAATTCTTCTGCGGCCCGAACCCGTGCCACTCATGCAGTTCGACGCGGGCCCCTTTTTGTCGCGCAATATCGGCAGTCGAGTCGGTGCTGCCGCAATCGACCACGATTATTTCGTCGCAGAACGCAAGCGTGTCCAGGCAGGCGCCGATATTGCCGGCCTCGTTTCGCGTAATAACGATGGCGCTGAGCTGCGGCATAAATTCTGTTTCCTCGGTCGGCTTCTCATGCACCGCAGTTTTTGCACCGCGGGTGGAAGGTCGCAAGTGCGGCCGGCCAAGTGCCTAGTTTCCGAGATTGACAGAGGCATTCCGGCGGCCATGCTGGCGCGCCCGCAGCGGACGACCAGGCCAGCGCAGCATGCGAACCGTTTTTCCGGATACCGCCGAAGAAGCGCTTAAGGCCGAATTCTTCGGTGCTTCGCGAAGCGGATTTTTCGTCGAAGTGGGCGCCAACGAGCCGCAGCGCGGCTCGCAGAGCTGGCCGCTCGAACAAAGCGGTTGGACCGGGATTTTGGTCGAGCCGCAGCCGGACCTCGTAGCGCAATTGCGACAAAGACGGAAAGCACGCGTCGTCGCGGCGGCATGTTCGTCCCCGCAAAACGCCGGCGGCGCAATGACGCTTTATCTTTCCGGACCACATTCTTCGCTCCGACCTGAGCTTGCCGTCGCGCGGTCCGTTTCGCACGGAACCATCGACGTTCCGACGCGGACGCTCGACGACATCCTGGCCGAGGCCGAAGCGCCGACGCCGATCGATTTCGTTTCGATCGACGTGGAAGGCCACGAGGTCGAGGTGTTGCGCGGTTTCGATCTCGCGCGTTGGCGGCCGCGGCTAATTTTGGTGGAAGATCATGTGACCAGTCTTGCGACGCATCGATATCTGTCCGGCGCCGGCTACAGCTTGATCCGCCGCACCGGATTGAATGGCTGGTACGTGCCGGCGAGCGAGGCGTCGCCGGTCGGGATATTGGGAGCTTGGCAGATCGCGCGTAAATACTATCTGGCCTTGCCGTTTCGGATCCTGCGTGAGCGCAAACGGCGATGGCAAGCCCGTCTCAGCCGAAGCCGCAGCGCACATAATGCGGCCGATCGTTCTCATCTGCGTGAGAACGATCTTATTTCGGTGATCGTCTCGACCTACAATCGCGAAGATGCACTCGATGCAGCGTTACGGTCGCTTGCCGCGCAGTCCGATCGCAATTTCGAGATTATCGTTGCAGATGACGGCTCAGGGCCGCAGACGGCGCGCGTTGTCGAACGTTGGGCGTCGCGCGGTGGCGTTGCAATCAAACATATCCGTCACGAGCATGCCGGTTTTCGCGGCGGCGAAATCCGCAACCGCGGAATTCGCGCCAGCGTGGGAAAGTATTGTGTCTTCATCGATGGCGACTGCCTCGCGCGCACCGATTTCATCGCCCGTCACCGCGCGCTCGCGGAGCCGGGATGGTTTGTGCCCGGCAACCGCATCCTGCTGGGGCCCGAGTTTACCAGGGCGGCGCTCGCAGCGGGAACGCCGGTCGAAAGCTGGAGCTTGGCAGTCTTGGTGCGCGAATGGTTGCACGGAGGTATCAATCGACTGCTGCCGGCGCTGCGCCTACCGCTCGGCCCGTTGCGCAAACTCAACCCTAACAGTTGGGCGGGCGCGCAAACTTGCAACCTTGCGGTCGCGCGCGTCGATCTCGACCGCATCGACGGCTTCGACGGCAGCTATGTCGGCTGGGGCCTGGAGGATTCCGACCTGGTCGCGCGCCTTCTTCATGCGGGCGTGCGGCGCAAGGATGGCCGCTTCGCTACCGGGGTCCTTCATCTGTGGCACCCGCAAAACGACCGGTCGCAGTTGAGCGTCAACCAAGCAAAGCTTGAAGCCACCATTGCCGAAAATCGCGTGCTGCCATTACGCGGCCTGTCGACGCTTGCGCGCGAAGCCGAGATAAACGCTCTCCACAGGTACTCGTCTTCATCGCAGAAGTGATGCGCACACCCTGCCTCGTATTGTCCCAGTCAACCGGCTTTTCGACCAGTCAGCGGGCGCGACGAAGACCCGCATTGCCGCGGCGGGCCTTCGCTTGTGGCGTTTCCCGCTTTCGCCCTAGTATGACAATGTAATCAGCGCGAATGTGGGCATGGACATAACTAAACACTGGGAGGATTTCTGATGTTCAAACCTATGATTACGGCCTTCGCCGCGCTTGCGGTTACGGCTGGCGGAGCCGTGACACAAGCCTCGGCGCAAGACGTGAAGATCGGTCTGGTGCTGCCCTATACCGGCATCGGCGCCGAGCTTACGCAGCAAACGGAACGCGGCATCGACCTTTATCTCAAGCTCAATGCCGACAAGCTGAAGCCCTACAAAATCACCTTCGTCAAACGCGACTCGAAAGCCCCGAACGGCGCCGAAGCAAAAGTGATGGTCCAGGAACTGCTCACCCAGGACAAAGTCGACGCGATTGTCGGCTTCATGTATTCGCCGGACGCCATCGCGTCGGCGCCGTTGATCGCCGCCGGCAAGAAGCTTGCGGTCATCGTCAACGCCGGTACCGCCTTCATCACCAACCTGGCGCCCGAATACGTGCGAACGTCGTTCACCATGTGGCAGTCGGGCTACACCATGGGCGTGGCGGCGGCGAAGAACCTGCACGCCAAGACGGCGGTCGTGGCCTACACCGACTACCCACCGGGCAAGGACAGTTATGAGGCATTCAAGAACGCGTTTGAGTCCAATGGCGGCAAGGTCATCGACGCCATTCCGTCGGGTGGCCCCGGCCAAGTGCCGGATTTCACGCCGTTCTTCCAGCGCGCCAAGGATGAGAAGCCGGACGTGCTTTACGTATTCGTGCCGGCCGGCGATCACGCCAGCGCCGTGGTCAAGACCTACGGCGCGCTCGGCATGCGCGCTGCCGGCATCAAGCTGATCGGTCCCGGCGACATCGTGCAGGACATCAAGCTGCAGGCGATGGGCCCAGCCGCGGTCGGCCTGATCACCATGCATCACTACAACGCCGATCTGAATAATCCGGAAAACAAGCGCTTTGTCGCCGCCTGGAAGAAGGATTACGGCGAGGACTCGACACCTGACTTCGTCGCCGTTGGCGGCTACGACGGCATGGCCGCCGTGGTTCATGCCATTCACGCCACCAAGGGCAAGATGGACGGCGACGCAGCCGTGAAATCGCTCGAGGGCTGGAAGTTTAACAGCCCACAGGGACCGATTGAGATCGATCCGAAGACGCGCGACATCATCATGAATGAATACCTCGACGAGGTGGTGATGGGTGCCGACAAGAAGCTGCACGAGAAGGTACTGGCGACTATCGACAACGTGAAAGACCAGTGCAAAGAGCTCGGCATCGGCCGCTGCAAGCAGTAACCGGCGCGACGGCGATCCTCGTAACGGGTCGCCTTCCTGGCCTTCCCAACCCTCCCCGCTTGCGGGGAGGGTTGGCGCCTTCCTCCCGGCTGCGGTAGGGCGAATAGCGAATGCAGGACGCGGCGAATTGATTTTTCTGCTATTCGCTGTTCGTTATTCGCCACGCGCCCCTTCGCCACGAGGGGCTGACGGGATGGGCTGTGGATTTTATCTCTGACCTGGCCGGTATCGTTCTAGGCGGGCTGTCCGCCGGTACCGTGCTGTTTGTCGTTTCCGTCGGTCTTTCGGTGACGATGGGGCTGATGGGATTCGTCAACCTCGCCCACGGCGCATTCGCCATGTTCGGCGGCTACGTCATCGTGCTGGCGATGAACCGCGCGCACGTTGATTTTGCCGCGGCGCTGGCGATCGGCTTTGTCGCCACTGCCGCGATCAGCGTCGCGATCGAGCGCACTCTTTATCGCCCGCTTTATCGGGCCGGTGAGCTCGATCAGGTGCTGCTGACCATCGGCCTGATTTTTATTTTTATTGCCGGGACGACGATCGCAATCGGTCCGGAAAGCCAGCCCCTGGAGTTGCCTGCGGCACTCGGCGGCCAGCTCAGTCTCGGCTTCATGCAGTATCGCACCTACAGCATCTTCCTGATCGTCGTTGGGTTCCTCATCGTGCTCGGCATCTGGCTTGCGTTCGAGCGCACCCGCATCGGCGCGCAAATCCGCGCCACCGTGGACAATCGCCGCATGGCGGAGTCGCTCGGCATCAATGTCGATCGGTTGTTCACCATCACCTTCGCCTTCGGCAGCGGTATGGCGGCGCTTGGCGGCGGTCTCGGCGCCGAGTTTTTGGGCCTCGATCCGCAATACGCACTCAAATACCTGGTCTATTTCCTGATCGCGGTCTCGGTCGGCGGGCTCGGCAGCGTGGTCGGCGTCTACTGCGCCTCGTTGCTGCTCGGCGTGCTCGATTTCGCGCTGAAGCTCTACCTGCCAAAGGGCGGTACCATTTTTATTTATGTGCTCACCATCCTGCTGCTGCTGTGGCGGCCGCAGGGCTTGTTCGGAAGGAAAGAAACGTGAGCGACGCCGCCGCATCAGCGGCGCAAGCCGCCGTCCTCGATCGCATCAAGCATCCGGCGGCGCGCACGCTGATGCGCCGTCATCGCTTTCGCTGGTGGGAAGCTCTGCCCTGGATCACCGCTATCGTGTTCTACTACGCCTTTCCCGACTATCTCGGTTTCGGCACCGAACTTCTTATCACCATCCTGTTTGCGCTCTCGCTCGATCTGGCGCTTGGCTACGCTGGCATCATCACGCTCGGCCAGGCGGCATTCTTCGGCGCCGGAGCCTATACAGTCGGACTTCTCGCCTTCCACGGCGTCTGGACCGAGCCGATCTCAAGCCTGGTCGTCGCCGCGGCAGTGGCGGCCATCGTCGGCTTTTTATCGGGACTGGTGCTGCTGCGCACGCGCGGCCTCACGCTGCTCATGCTCACCATCTGCACCATGGCGCTCTTGGAGCAGGCGGCCAACATGGCGCACGATTTCACCGGGGGATTCGACGGCCTTCCCAGCCTTCCGGTCGCGCCGGTATTCGGCGTGTTTGAGTTCAACCCGCTCTACCCCAACACGCAATTTCTCTACACCCTCGGCGTCGTTCTGGTCTGCTTCCTGTTGCTGCGCACCCTGGTCTATTCGCCGTTCGGCCAGAGCCTGACCGGCATTCGCGAAAACTTGCTACGCATGCATGCGGTGGGGTCACCGGTGCGGCGCCGGCTCGTCGTCTGCTACACTATCTCGGCGGCGATCGCCGGGATCGCCGGCGGCCTGTGGGCGGAAACCAACGCCTATGTCAACCTAAGTGTGCTCAGCCTCGATCGCGCTGCAACCGTGCTCATCGTTCTCATTCTCGGCGGC
>JASHSY010000012.1 GCA_030040825.1 Xanthobacteraceae bacterium | reverse complement strand
CGCAAGGCAAGCATGACGTGCTGATGCGGGTGAAATCGGCCAACGCCACCACTTTCGTTGCGGTCCCGCTTGGCAAGGCCTGATTAAATGCCTTACCCGCGACCGTCGGCTTGTGGCGGTCGCGGGACTGCCTCTCCATAAGTCCATACCCTCCGTCCACCGTCCGAGTTGTCGCAAGGCTTGCTCGCCGTTGAAGCGACATGCATTTTAATCTTCGGGCTTGGCTGGAAAGGCACCGCTGCCGCCGTGTGGAGGTGGGCAATCGATGACCTATTGCTGCGGAATTCTGGTGCGCGACGGGCTCGTGATGTTCGCCGACACGCGCACCAATGCAGGCGTGGACAACATCGCGACCTTCCGAAAGCTGCACATCTTCACTGACCCCGGCAAGCGGATCATGGCGATCGCATCGGCCGGCAATCTGTCGATCAGCCAATCGGTCGTCAGTATCCTGACCGAAGGTTACGACAATCCGGATACCGGCGAGCATGAAACGCTCAAAAATGCGCCGACCATGTTTCAGGCGGCGCAACGGGTCGGGTACGTGATCCGGACCATCCGCGCCACCGAGGGCAAAGCCCTACAAGCCTCCGACGTGGATTTCGACGTCTCCTTCCTGTTCGGCGGCCAGGTAGCCGGCGAGCGTATGCGACTATTCATGATCTATTCCGCCGGCAATTTCATCGAATGCACGACCGATACGCCTTATCTGCAAATCGGTGAGCACAAATACGGTAAGCCGGTGCTTGATCGCGCGGTCGGTTACGGCATGGACCTCTATGATGCCCTCAAAGTTGGGCTTGTCTCGATCGACTCGACCATGCGGTCGAATTTGGGGGTCGGCATGCCGATCGACCTTCTGGTGGTTCGGCGCGACACCTGCGATGCCGAGCTTATTTACCGGATCGAGCCCGGCGAGCCGTATTTCTCGGATTTGCGTGAGCGATGGTCGGCAGCGCTCCGTGCCGCTCACATCGCCATTCCGCGCCCGCCCTACACCAACAAGCGCTAAAGTTCGGCGACGGCAAAATTCCCGCGACGGAAACTTTACGCTTCCTTAACCGACACGTCGAATTCGCGCTCAGGCGACGTTGCCGCGGTTTGCGGGCATCGACAGCAAGCGAATTGCAATCTTTTTCACCTTATAGTCGTGGCGCGGCACGGTGCCGTCAAGGGTATGTAACGCGTGATCACTTCGGCGCGGCCGCAAATCGCCGAGAGTGCCAGCCGGTCACGTTGGAACCGGGCACGGCTGCGCCTGATCGTCCCGATCGGCGTGATTGCCGCGGTGGCGGTGGCTTGCCTGCTGATCGCGGTGCTGACCTCTGCACGGCGCGCGAATGAGGTCTCGCTCACGCGCGAACAGCAGCTGGTCCAGCAAGAGATCGTGGCGCGCGGCGCCCGCGTTCTGCGCGAGGTCGAAAGCGTAGCCGGCACCCCCGGCGCCACGCAGGCAATCAGAGTCGAATATGACCGGCCATGGATCGAGCACCACCTCGGCAACTGGCTGGAGGCGTTCTTCGACCACGACCTGGTCGTGGTCGTCGACGGTACGAACGGCGTGGAATATGCACGTTCGCGCATTTCCGGCGACGTCGGCTCGACCGATCTGCCGACCGGACTTTCGTCCGTACTCGACCTGCTGCGCGGGCGGCTAACCAATCCGCCGAGCCACGCTATGTCGATCCTTGCCGCGGAAGATCCCCGCGGTAACGGCCGCAGCGTGGCTCTGATCGAACATTTCCTCGACCGTCCGGCCATCGTCGCCGCCGTTGCCGTCGGATCGGACAAAGACCTCGCGCACGGCAACGAAAACGCGCCGGTCGTCGTTTCGGTCAAATACATCGATGACAACGTGTTGCGGGACATCGGCGCGCGCCTGCAACTTCCGGGATTGCGCATCGTCGACGATCCAGCCCATTCCGCCAACCCGCAAGTTACCGCGCTCACCGATGCGCAAGGCGCGGCCATCGCACATTTTGCGTGGCAGCCGACGCGGCTCGGCGGTCAAATCGCCGGCAGCCTACTGCCCTTCGTCGCAATCGCGATCGCCGGCTTCGCCCTGCTCGCCGGGCTGGTGATGCGCTACATCCGCCATACCGCCGAGACGATCAGCGCCGGCGAAACGCAGCTTCGGCATCTTGCCCTGCACGATCCGGTCTGCGGCCTGCCAAACCGCATTTATTTCGGCGAGCGCCTCGAAACCGTCATCGGCGAAGTTCGGCGTGGAGGGCCTTCGGCTGCGGTATTCTACATCGATCTCGATCACTTCAAGGACGTCAACGACACGCTCGGCCACCACATCGGCGACGAGCTCATTCTCAACGTCACGCAGCGGCTGAGCCGTGTCATGCGCGGCGACGATCTGGTCGCCCGCCTTGGCGGCGACGAGTTCGCCATCATCACCGCCTGCGCATCCGATTCTTATTCGCTGCAGGCAATTGCCGGCCGCATCATTTCCGCGGTTTGCGCTCCGTACGCGATCAGCGGCCATAATATCAATATCGGCGCCTCGATTGGCATCGCAGTGATCGACCGCCGCGCGGGCGATGCCGCCGATATCCTGCGCTATGCGGACATGGCGCTCTATCGCGCCAAAAGTGAGGGCCGTAACCGCGCGTGCATCTACGATGCGGCAATGGACGCCGACCTTTCACAACGCAAGCTCCTGGAGGGCGATCTCCTGCATGCGATCCGCAACGATGGCTTGGCCGCTGCCTACCAGCCGATCGTCAATGCAAGCGGCGATACCATGGTCGGCGTCGAAGCTCTCGCGCGCTGGACGCATCCCACCGCCGGTGTGATCTCACCCGCCGTCTTTATCCCGATCGCCGAGCACTCCGGACTGATTGTCGAGCTCGGCGAATGGATGTTGCGTCGCGCCTGTCTCGAGGGCCGCAACTGGCCGGGCTTGACCGTCGCCGTCAACGTCTCGCCGCTGCAGTTTCGCCGGTCCGATTTCGTCGATGTAGTCGAACGCGTGTTGCGGGAGACCGAGTTCGACGCCAACCGGCTGGAGCTTGAGCTCACCGAAAGCACGCTGCTTGGCAACATGGAAACCGCCGAGCTCTCCATGCTGCGGCTCAAAGCGATCGGCGTGCGCTTTGCGCTTGACGATTTCGGTACCGGTTATTCGAGCCTGCTCTATCTGCGGCGGTTCCCGTTCGACAAGCTCAAAATCGACTCAAGCTTTGTGCTGTCGATTGAAACCGCCCCAGATGCCGCCGCTATCGTGCATGCGGTTGTCAGCCTTGGTCGCGGCCTTGGCATGCGGGTGACCGCCGAGGGCGTGGAGAACGCCGAGCAGCATTTATTCTTGCGCGCCGCCGGCGTGCATTCGATGCAGGGCTATCGCTTCGGTCGCCCGGGTCCGGCCGCCGACATCACCGCTCGGATGGCGTCGCCCGACGATTATCGCGTCGACAACCCGGACCAGGAAGTCGCGCTGGCAAGCTAGGCCGGAATTCGTCGTTGCAAGCGCAGCAAAGCAATCCAGGCCTTTAGGCTTCGACGTTGGATTGCTTCCAGCCTACGCGCTCCGCGCTTCGGCGGACTCTCACCGTTCGACGCTCGCAGAGCGAGCGTAGGAGGGTCGTCGCTTCGCTCCTCGCAATGACGAATTACATAATCCCAGCTACGATGACGATAAGAATAACCGAGGAGGCGACGATGGCCGCGCAGAAAATCGCATTGGTGACCGGAGCCGGCAGCGGCGTCGGCAGAGCGGCAGCGCTGGCGCTTGCACGCGACGGTTATGCGGTGGTCCTAGCCGGGCGAAAGGCGGACAAGCTCGAAGCGGTGGCCAAAGGAATCTCCGGCAAGACGCTGGTGGTGCCGACCGATGTGCGCGAGCCGGCCGCAATATCCGCGCTGTTCGCAAAAACCAAGGAGGCTTTCGGCCGCCTCGACGTGCTGTTCAACAATGCCGGGGTGAGCATGCGCGGCATGCCGTTGGAGGACATTCCGCTCGAGCGCTGGCAATCCATCGTGGCCACCAATCTGACCGGGCCGTTTCTTTGCACGCAGGAAGCGATCAAGATCATGAAGGCGCAAGAGCCGCGCGGCGGCCGCATCATCAATAACGGCTCAATCTCCTCACATGTGCCGCGCCCAGGCACGGCGGCTTACACAGCAACCAAGCACGCGATCACCGGGCTCACCAAACAGACGTCGCTCGATTGCCGGGCCTACGATATTTGCTGCGGCCAGATCGACATCGGCAATGCTGCAACCCCGCTGACCGAAAAGATGGAACAAGGGATGCTACAAGCTGACGGCAGCACGCGGCCGGAAGCGCGCATGAATGTCGATGACGTGGGCCGTGCCGTCGCCTACATGGCAAGTCTGCCGCTCGACGCCAACGTGTTGTTCATGACGGTAATGGCCAACAAGATGCCGTTCGTCGGGAGGGGGTAATCGTCATCCTCAAGTGCTTGCGTGTCTCAGCCCGCGCGCCGACTAGTCGGCGGCCGTGACTTCCACTTTGGTGCGGGTGCGCACTTTGGCGAGCGTCTTGACGTCGCTAAGCGCCCTCGCCCAGATGTTGCACGGACTGGCAAGCCGTGTCTCGTCGCCCTGCGAGATCGGCGTACGGCCGAAGCCGATCGCGATCGCGTGTCCGTCCGGCCAATAGGCGATTTCGCCTGGGACGACGACCGCACGCGCGCCTTTTTCGCGGACAACCTTTACCGGGATTTCGAAATAGACTTCCTCGCCCCAAGTCAGAGCCGAAGCGGCGATCGGCAGCGCCGCCGCGATGGCTTTCGCCGTAGGCGTGTCGAGGAGTTCAGCGTCGAGCTTCACCGAACCGAAATCAAACCGGATGCGCATAGCGACCTCTCACACTCAATGATCGCTTCAATCCGGCCCGCGGCGCAAGCCGCTCCTGAGGGAGAAAACGCGATCAGAGCCGTGCCACCACGGCCAGCCGTTTGATTTCACCGCTTAGATAGGCGTGCAGAAAGGCGTAATAGTTGCGGAACGAAACACAGCCGTTCGATTGGCCGTTCGGACCAAGCATGAAGGAGTGGGCGAGCAAGCCGGCGCGGCCGAAGACCTTGGTTTGATCGGTCGGAATAAGACGAAGCGCCTGCACGCCATGAAAGAGACCTTCGCGCGGCCGCAGATCGTAAACCGCGGCCGGCGTGGCGCCGCGCATTTTTTCGTTGGTGTAGCGCGGGTCGTCCAGCCAGGGGCCGAGACCGGAGTGGGCCTCAAGCTTGGTGCCGTCCGGCAAATAAACAGTGTGGGCGGAGATATCGTACACGGCGGTCCAGCGATCGTAGCGCGGCACCGTTACTTCCTGTCCGCCACCGAGGCCGGCGGTATCGGGAGCCGCATAGGCGAGCACAAACGGAGCAGGCTTGCCAAACAATCTCTCGAATATCGTCGGCTTTGCCGCCGGTGTGCGCACGGCCGTCTGGGTAATACGTGTCGCATCACGAGCCGGAGCGGCCAACGTTTGAGCAAGAGCGGACCGACGATCGTTGATTGGCAGCGCGGCGGATGCAACTTGACGCTTCCCAACCGCAGCTGAAGAAGGCGCAGGTGCGGCCGGTTGATCCTCTGCGACAAGGGAGGACGGCGGTTCGACAAACGTTGTACCCGGCCGACCAAGGTAGCGCGCATTGAAGAAAACATCATCGGCGTCGGCAACGGCACCCGCAAGCTTTGAGCGGCGCGCGGCGCGGCTCAAAGCCTCAGCAAGTTTTGCGTAGGCCGCTGCGACCGTTCGGCGCGCAGGCGCGCGAGGCAAAGCGTCCGCGACATTCGAATCTTGCACCACGCGATGGTCGGGCGCGAAGTCGTCAAGATCGCTCCAGATCGCCCACGCACATGTTAAAATGACAAACGTTAGCGCCGCTGCCGCCAGCTTTTGCTGCGCGAGCCCGCTCCTCGCCACGGTTTGATGATCGTCCGTCCCAAAATCGCTACACCGCGCAGTCCTGACCGTCATTACCCCTCGACCCGGATTGGAGGTTCGCCAGAATGCGCGGCATACGACGCGCGAGGCGCAACGAGCGCAGGCGCGTCGAAGCGAGCAACACGGCAGTCTGCCGCCGGCGAAGAAGTCGCGCAGGCCATCCCCGGACCTGCCCGCCCATTAAGGAGGTTTTTCGTTAAGTGCCGATTAAGGCCGGCAAAAGACGCCGTTGAGGCAACCCGCGATGGAAATGCGGCGGCGCCGGTATCGTCACCACTTGGCGTCCGCCTTCAGTTTTCCGGTGCAGCTGAAATTCTAATTTGCTAGTGCAGCCGAAATTCGCCGTCGATCGCTCGGATTTCGGCCGGCTTAATCAGCCGCGCGTGGGCCACCGTGACTGAATGCAACGGACCTTCCAACTTTTCCAGCCAGAAATTGAGGAACTTGTTTAGCGCTGGGAACATCGGGCACAGATCGTAGTCCTGCCACACATAGGTTTGCAGCAACCACGGGTGATCGGGCCGCCGATACAAAATGTTAGCGGTGGTCAATCCGTAACCTTCGAGCTGTTTGCGGAAGTCCTGCGACACCATCGCGCCCTCCAATCCCCATTGCGGGGAATGTTTTGAGACTCGCGCTGTAATTACAAGTCTCAAAGTTGAATAAACTGTTTATTATCAAGGCAATAGCAGCATCCAGGGTTCTCTGCTAACAACCGCGCAGCGTCCGCTGCTCTGACGCCACGGCAACCAATGGCTGCCTTTTGCGGTTCACCGGCACGCGATCTATATTTTTGAGCTGCTAGGGAACCGGTACGCCGTTGCCGTTCCGGAGGCGGTTACAACCTGCCAAGGCGCCTTGCTGATAATCTGAAAAATGGGGAAGCGCTCAAAAGCGTAGGGCGAAGTAGCATGATCGAGGGGCCGAAAGCAGAGTCGGACTTACATTCCGACGCGTGGTTACGCTTCGAACGCGCTGTTGATGTCGTCGCTAAATCCCCGCCGCAGCATAGAAGACGGGATGGAAAATCGAAAGTGAGTCCAAAAGAGCGGGCTAAGCCGACCCGGCGTGATCGCGCTTCTCGACATACAAAAAACCCTGCTTCTCGCCGCCCCTGAAACCATAGGCCGTGGCCAAAATGCTTCGCGACTAAAGCGCACTCGGCTAAGCGATTTTCTCGCGCCATCGACAGGTCAGGCGCTTGCCTTAAATGCCCGTCGCCGATGCTTCAGCGCGCACGAGATCATGAGTGCGCATAGCTTTGCGTAAGCGGTGCATCATGAACCAGCTCGACTTGTATGAAATGCCGAGCGAGCGATGCACTTGATGCGCGCTCACGCCGTTCTTTGACGCGGTCAGGAGAAACAGCGCGGCCAGCCACTTCGACAATGGAATTTTGCTGCGCTCGAATACGGTCTTGACCGTAACCGTGAATTGCTCGCGGCACTGGCTGCACTGGTAGAGGCCTGGACGGTGGGCCTTGCCGTTGAGCGCCGTCACATTATGGCCGGTAGCGCCGCAATGCGGGCAGACCGGGCCTTTCGGCCAAACCCTTGCCTCCAGCCACTTCCTAGCCTTGGCTTCGTCAGTAAAAATCGGGCTTTGGAGGTTCGCGGTCGTCGGAGATCTCTATTTCTCGGAAGATGGGACGACGGTCAGGGCGGGACGCGGACGGGAACGCGAACGGGGCTGCCAGCCGAATTTTGCCTGCATGCCTTTCAGCGTCTGCAACAAAGCCATCGCGGAGTCGGAAGAAACATCGAATTGAACACTACGAGTTCGGGAATTTGACCGAAATGTCAGATGGAAGCGTATTTCGTTTTCGTTCAAAGGCTTAAGCTCTATGCGCGAAAGACCTTCGAAAGTCTGAACTTCGGCGACCATAAGAAAAGCCCTTGTTACGGGCCTTAACTATAACTCGTAGCCTGCTTTGTCAAAGTTATAATTCCCGAGGCAAAATTATTGGCAATCATCCAAGGTGAGTGCTAAAAAATTTTCCGAGACTACTTGCGGGCCAAAAATTTCCCCCCATGTCGCGCCTAAGCGATCAGCCAGGGGAATCCCGCGACGGTCGCGAACTCGGAAATTCCAAGCCTTTCAACATCCTAGGAGGACATCATGAAGTTTCGCCCGCTTCACGACCGAGTCGTCGTCAAGCGCATCGATGCCGAGGAAAAGTCAGCCGGTGGCATCATCATTCCAGACACCGCCAAAGAGAAGCCGTCTCAGGGCGAAGTCACCGCGGTGGGACCCGGCGGTCGCGACGAAAATGGCAAACTGATCCCGATCGACGTCAAGGTGGGCGACCGCGTGCTGTTCGGCAAATGGTCGGGTACCGAGGTCAAGATCGACGGTCAGGAACTCCTGATCATGAAGGAGTCCGACATCATGGGCGTGCTCGACGAGCCGGTGGCCAAGAAACGGGCCGCTTAGTTCGTCATCCCCGCGCTTGTCGCGGGCATCCACGTCTTCCAGCTTGCAGAAAAGTCGTGGATGGCCGGAACAAGTCCGGCCATGACGGAAGCAAAAGCAGACAAAATCAAACGGAGTAAATTCAAATGGCTGCCAAGGAAGTCAGATTCTCGGTCGATGCGCGCGACAAGATGTTGCGCGGCGTCGACATTCTCGCCAATGCGGTGAAAGTGACGCTCGGTCCGAAAGGCCGCAACGTCGTGCTGGACAAGTCGTTCGGCGCTCCCCGCATTACCAAGGACGGCGTCACCGTCGCCAAGGAAATCGAGCTTGACGACAAGTTCGAAAATATGGGCGCACAGATGGTCCGCGAGGTCGCATCGAAGACCTCCGATATCGCCGGTGACGGCACCACGACGGCAACGGTGCTCGCCGCCGCGATCGTCAAGGAAGGTTCGAAGGCGGTTGCCGCCGGGATGAACCCGATGGACCTTAAGCGCGGTATCGACCTTGCGGTCGAGACCGTTGTCGAGGAGCTCAAGAAGAATTCGAAGAAGGTCACCTCGAATGCCGAAATCGCCCAGGTCGGAACGATCTCCGCCAACGGCGACAAGGAAATCGGCGACTACCTCGCCAAGGCAATGGAAAAGGTCGGCAATGAAGGCGTGATCACGGTGGAAGAGGCGAAAAGCCTCGAGACCGAGCTCGACGTGGTCGAAGGCATGCAGTTCGACCGCGGCTACATCTCACCCTACTTCATCACCAACGCGGACAAGATGCGCGTTGAGATGGAAGATCCCTACATCCTCATCAACGAGAAGAAGCTTTCCGCCCTGAACGAACTGCTCCCGCTCCTGGAGGCAGTCGTGCAGACCGGCAAGCCGCTTCTGATCGTGGCCGAGGACGTGGAAGGCGAGGCGTTGGCCACTCTCGTTGTCAACAAGCTGCGCGGCGGCCTTAAAGTCGCGGCGGTGAAGGCGCCCGGCTTCGGCGATCGCCGCAAGGCCATGTTGCAGGACATTGCCGTTCTCACCGGCGGCCAGGCGATCAGTGAAG
>JASHSY010000085.1 GCA_030040825.1 Xanthobacteraceae bacterium | reverse complement strand
GGATCCGGACAAGATCGACGTCAACGCGCGTTGTCTCGACGGTGTCGACCCATCCGCGCTGAAGCTGCATCACTTCGATGGGCGGAATTGGGAGCGCGCCAACGCCGAGCGCGTACCGTGGAGGTAAAATCGTGACCAACATTCCGCTCGACGGCGAAATTCGCGACGGCCGACACACGCTGATTGTGCGCGTCTATTACGAAGACACCGATTTCACCGGCATCGTCTATCACGCCAACTATCTGCGCTATATGGAACGCGGGCGAACCAATTATCTGCGGCTGATCGGCGCCGATCACCGGGCGTTGTTCGAGGCTGCTGAAGCGGAAGCGCCCGGATTTGCTTTCGTCGTTGCCTCAATGAATCTCAACTTTTTGCGTCCGGCGCGGATGGACGACATACTCAATGTGGTCACCGAGCCTGAGGAGGTGCTGGGCGCTTCGGTCACGTTGCGGCAGAAGGTCATGCGTGGCGAAGAGCTTCTTTGCACCGCGAGTGTGCGCGTTGCCTTCATCAGCGCTGGCCGGGCGCGGCCGATCCCGAAGCCGCTGCGTATCGCTATGAAGGCCGATCTGGATCGGGCGCAGTAATCGGGCTGCGGCGGGCGGCGCGCCGTCATATATTGCACCGATCATGGGCACCCCGGTTTTTGCGTTGTTCGATACAGCGATCGGTCGCTGCGGCATTGTCTGGAATGAGCGCGCCATTACTGGCGTGCAACTTCCCGAGGCGAACGAGCGCGCGACCAGGAAACGCCTCGTCCGCCGTTTCCCTACGGCACGCGAGGCGATGCCGACCGAGAACGTGCGGGATACGATCGATGACATCGTCGCGTTGCTTGCTGGCGAACGGAAAGATTTGAACGGAGTGGCGCTGGATTACGCCCAAGTGCCGGACTTCAACCGTCGGGTTTATGATGTCGCACGGACGATTCCCGCCGGCGGTACCTTGTCTTACGGTGAGATCGCTGACCGGCTCGGCGATCGCAATCTGGCCCGCGACGTGGCCCAGGCACTCGGGCAGAACCCGTTTCCGATCATTGTACCTTGCCATCGGGTGATGGCGGCCGGCGGCAAGATGGGCGGATTCTCGGCGCCTGGCGGCGTGCGGACCAAACTCCGCCTTCTCACTATCGAAGGAGCCCAGCCCTCCGGGCCCACCCTATTTGCCGATCTCCCGCTGAAAGCCGCGCCGCGCCGACGCGCCTAAGCGCGGCAATCGACGCGCCGCCCAGACTCATGTAAACACTATTAACATGAGCTGGTCGAAGGACGATAAGCAAGGGCCGCGCGGTTACCACCACGGCAACCTGAAAGAAGCGCTGGTCCGCGCCGCGCTGGAGCTGATCGCGCAGAAAGGCCCGGCCGGTTTCACCTTCGCCGAAGCGGCGCGGTGGGCGGGTGTGAGTCCGGCGGCGCCTTACCGGCATTTCCGCGATCGCGATGAGCTTCTCGCCAGCGTGGCACTGCGCGGCTTCAATCAATTTGAAACGGCGCTTTCGCGCGCATGGGACGACGGCCGGCCCGAGCTGTTCGTCGCTTTCGACCGGCTCGGCAAAGCCTATCTCGATTTCGCGCGCAATGAGCCGGCTTACTATTCGGCCATGTTCGAAGCCGGCATTTCGCTTGCGTCCAATCCGGAATTGCGTGAGGCGGGAGATCGCGCCTTTGCCGTACTGCGCGCGGCCGCGGAAAAAATTTGTGCGCGGGCATCGGGACAAACCAAACCGCCGACGCTGATGGTTGCTTTGCATATCTGGGCGATTTCGCACGGCATCGCATCGCTGTTTGGCCGCGGCGATGCGGCGCGGCGCACCTTGCCGATGTCGCCTGAAGATCTCCTTGAGGCGCAGATGTTGATCTATTTGCGCGGGTTGGGCGTGCCGGACGTTAAGTCGGCCGCGGGCTAGCGATTGCCCTAAACGCCTCCCAGATGGGACCGACCTGACATCACGAAACGGAGAGCCCCTTGACAGGGGCGCATGTGATGTTAATGTTATTTACATTCACACTTGGGAGGTCCCCGTCATGGTCCTCGTCGACAAACTTGATGAACTCGGAAAGCCGGCCTGGATCGCGCTTGCGATCCTCGGCTTCATGGCCTGGTGGCCGATCGGCCTTGGCGTGCTGGCCTTCTCGATTGGCACCGGCAGATTTGGGAGCGGAAGAATGGGATGCTGGCACGGCCGCCACGGCGAAGAGTGGCAAGAGCGTTGGCATGGGAAGATGGAACGCATGCAGGAGAAAATGGACCGCATGCGCGCAAAAATGGAAGGCAGGCGCGGCGATTGGTGGGGAACCCCGCCCTCAAGCGGCAACAAAGCCTTCGATGACTATCGCACTGAGACGCTGCGCCGGCTCGAGGATGAGCAGCGCGAGTTCAAGGAATTCCTGGAGCGGTTGCGTTTTGCCAAGGACCGCGCTGAGTTCGATCAATTCATGAACGCGCGCCGTGATCGTCCGCAGGACGGAAAGCCGCAGCCTCAGCCGCAAGCCTGAGCTTTTCGCTCTGGCAGCAGATTTCTGGGCCGTCCACCTTCGGTAGGGTGGGCGGCCCGCTGACATTTCGGGGTTGCGCCGCCGGAATGAACCGAGTCGGTCGCGCCATTAACGTCGCATTAACGACAACCGGGCTTCGTAGGCGTGAACGACCGGTGTTGCGCCCTAGTTTGGACACGTTTGGCGAAGATTTCGGTCTGGCCGGTGGACGGGTCCGGCTCGGGTCCTCGCGAAATTCTTAGGTCTTGGTCGGCGCGCGCGAAGCCGCTGTCTCGGCCTTTGGTCCCGGCGCCGGCGCGGCACTTTCGGTCATTGGTGGCCCGGTTGGATCGCCGGAAAGGACGTGCCCATGAATGCTGCCGACATCACCACGTCGGCCCTGCCGCTGACCTCCTCCGATCTTTCGATGTTCCATCTGTTTTGGCAGGCCCATTGGCTGGTTAAAACGGTGATGACCGGTCTGATGGTGTGCTCGGTTTGGGTGTGGGCGATCGCGATCGACAAGACATTCCTGTTCAGGCGCATTCGCAAGAGCGGCGAAGGTTTCGAGCAGGCATTTTGGTCCGGTCAATCGCTGGAGGAGCTTTACACCTCACTCGCCGCCAAGCCCGGCCATTCATCCGGTGTGCTGTTTGTCGCGGCCATGCGCGAATGGAAGCGAAGCCTTGAGGGCCATGCCCGATCCTTCGCGGGTCTGCAGATGCGCATCGAAAAAGTCATGAACGTCGCCATTGCGCGCGAGATCGAACACATGGAGCGCTGGCTGTTGGTGCTGGCGACCGTCGGTTCGGCTGGGCCCTTTATCGGCCTGTTCGGCACGATCTGGGGCATCATGACCAGCTTTCAGTCGATCGCCGCCTCGAAGAACACCTCGCTGGCGGTGGTTGCGCCCGGCATTGCCGAAGCATTGTTTGCGACTGCAATCGGCCTTATCGCTGCCATTCCGGCGACTATTTTCTACAATAAGTTCATCACCGAGGTGAACCGGCAGGCCCAACATTTGGAAGGCTTTGCCGACGAATTCACCGCGATCCTGTCGCGGCAGATCGACGAGCGCGGGTGAGGGGTAGGTTATGGCGGCGAACGTCGTGAGCGCGGCGTCTGGCAGCGGAAAACGGCGCCGCCGGCGTCCGGTCATGGCCGACATCAACGTGACGCCGTTTGTCGACGTCATGCTGGTGCTGTTGATCGTGTTCATGGTGTCGGCGCCCTTGCTCACCGTCGGCGTGCCGCTTGATCTGCCGCAGAGCCAGGCCAAGTCGCTCGATCAGGACAGTGAGCCGCTTACTGTTTCGGTGAACGTGCAAGGTCAGGTCTTTCTGCAGAACAGCGAGATTAAGATCGACGAACTGGTGACCAAGCTCAAAGCCATCACCGACGCGCGCGGCGGTGCCGATACACGCATTTATGTACGTGGCGACAAGAAGGTCGATTACGGTACGATGATGCGGGTCATGGGCCGGCTGTCGGCGGCGGGTTACCACCGGGTGGCGTTGGTCACTGAGGTCGAACAGGGCGGGGGATGAAGCGTCCTCTGATCATATCGGCGATTGCCCATGCGATCGTGCTCACCTGGGGGCTGGTTGCGTTTGCCGCCCGGCCGAATAACGCGCCGCCGGCCGAGCCGTTGCCGGTCGAGTTTGTTTCGGCGACCGAATTCTCCGAGCTGACGGCCGGTGTGAAGAACGCGCCGAAAGCGATCGACAACGCCAAACCGCTGGCCGACAAAGTTGGCGATCCAAAGCCGGTGAAAGAGCTTGCGCCCAAGATCGCGGATAAGCCGGAGATCAAGACCACGTCGACTCCAGCCGTATCTAAGCCGGAGAAGACCGAAAAGCCGAAAGACAAGCCGAAGCCGGATCAGATCGCCGAGGCTTTGAAGAAAGACCAGACCAAAAAACCGCAGAAGAAGCCGCCGGCGTTCAAGCCGGATCAAATCGCTGAGGAATTAAAGAAGGACGAGCCGAAAAAATCTTCGCCCAAGTATGACGCCAATCAGATCGCGGCTTTGCTCGATCATCGCGAGCCGCAGCGGCAATTCGCGACCGCCGCGACGCTCAACGATGCGGCTTCGCTCGGCGCGCCCAACGGCAACGCCGGGCGGTTGTCGCAAAGCGAACTCGATGCGTTACGTGCGCGGCTTAGTCAGTGCTGGAGTCCGCCAGCGGGTATCGATGCGAATTCAAAGCTTTATGTCACGCTTCATGTCTCGTTCAAAGCGGACGCCTCGCTCGCCCAGGAACCTGAGGTGGTCGAGGATTCGGCCTCCTCGGTCGGCCCGGCGCTCGCCGAAAGCGCCAAACGCGCGCTGATGTCGTGCCAGCCCTTCACGATGCTGCGGCCCGAGCACTACGATCTCTGGAAGGACATTGAAATCAAGTTCAACAGTGAGCTGCTTGGTGGCTGACCCTTCTCATTCCCGCAGTTCCCCGCTTGCGCGCCCGGCTTCCGTTAATCTGACGCGCCGCCGTGTGGTTGCGATCGGTGCGCTCGCCGCCGGCCTCACTCTGTCAGCCCGGCGCGCCGCAGCCGTCCTTCAGCTCGACGTCAGTCCCGGCAATTTTCAGCCGATGCCGATCGCGATTCCCGACTTTCTCGGCGGCACACCCTCCGATACCGAGACCGCAGTCGGCGTTTCGCAAATCATTGCCGCCAATCTCAAGCGCAGCGGCCTGTTCGCCCCGATCGATCCGGCCGCGTTCCTCGAAAAGATCGCCAGCGTCGATGCAGTGCCGCGTTTTGCCGATTGGCGAACCATCAACGCACAGGCGCTGGTGACCGGGCGAATAACGCGTCAGGACGACGGCCGGCTCAAAGCCGAGTTTCGCCTGTGGGATGTTTTTGCCGGCCAGCAGCTCGCCGGCCAGCAATACTTCACCACACCGGACAATTGGCGCCGCATCGCCCACATTATTTCGGACGCGATCTATGAGCGCCTGACCGGCGAGAAGGGTTACTTCGACAGTCGCGTGGTGTTCATCGACGAAACCGGACCGGCCGAGCGCCGCGTCAAGCGGCTGGCGATCATGGATCAGGACGGGGCCAACGTCCGCTATCTGACGCGCGGTGATGAATTGGTGCTGACGCCCCGCTTTTCGCCGTCGACGCAGGAGATCACCTATATGGCCTACGGCCAAGGCGATCCGCGCGTCTTTCTCCTCAACATCGAAACCGGTCAGCGCGAGATTGTCGGCAATTTTCCCGGCATGAGCTTTGCGCCACGCTTTTCGCCGGACGGACAGCGTGTGGTGATGAGCTTGCAGGAAGGCGGCAACTCCAACATCTTCGTGATGGATCTGCGCTCCAAGGCGATGACGCGTCTGACCGATACGCAGGCGATCGATACCTCGCCGTCCTATTCGCCCGACGGCTCCAGGCTTTGCTTTGAATCCGATCGCGGCGGTCATCAGCAGATCTACATCATGGCGGCGGCCGGGGGGCCGGCGCAGCGCATCAGCTTCGGCGACGGCATTTACTCGACGCCGGTTTGGTCGCCGCGTGGCGATTACATTGCGTTCACCAGGCAGGCCGAAGGCAAATTCGCCATCGGCGTAATGAAGCCGGACGGCAGCGGCGAACGCATTTTGACGGAAGGGTTCCATAACGAGGGGCCGACATTCGCGCCGAACGGCCGCGTCATCATGTTTTTCCGCGATCCGGGCGGCAATTCCGGACCGTCGCTGTTCACCATCGACATCGCCGGCCGCAATGAGCTGCGCGTTCCGACCCCGAGTTTTGCCTCGGATCCGGCCTGGTCGCCGTTGCTGTCATAAACGCGAAAGCCGTCCCACATCCTTGCCGTATTCACGCCCTATTAACCACCGCAAAAGCTTTACGGGGGATCGGCAGGTTTGAGCCTTCTTTGCAAGGCCCCATCAAGGTTGACGGAACGTTCGTTTAACGAAGGCGCTGCTAGATCGCACCAGGGACCAGCCATGTCCGGGCATGACGGAACAATGGAGGCACCGGAATGAACGCGGTGAACATTATCCGCAGCGCAAAGTTTGCAGCCCTCATTCTGGGTGCGCTTGCGATCGCGGGTTGCGCCAAGCATGAACCCGATCAGGCTGCCATGGCAGGCGCTGCGGCGCCAGGCAGCCAGCAGGATTTCATCGTCAACGTCGGTGATCGCGTGTTCTTTGACACCGATTCCTCGGAGCTCTCTGCGCAAGCGCGGGCGACCCTCGATAAGCAGGCGCAGTGGCTCAACCAATACGGCCGTTATTCCTTCATCATCGAGGGCCACGCCGACGAGCGCGGCACCCGCGAATACAACATCGCGCTCGGCGCACGCCGCGCGCAGACAGTGCGCGAGTATCTGACGTCGCGTGGGGTTGCGGCGCAGCGGATGCGCACGATCTCCTACGGCAAGGAGCGGCCGGTCGCGGTATGTAACGACATATCGTGCTGGTCGCAGAACCGCCGCGCGGTGACCGTGCTCAATCAGAGCTCTTAGTTTTGAGTTTTTCCTGCAAGTCTGAGCCGTACGTCTGAGCAAGCACGAAGCAATCCGGCGTCAGCCGGGTTGCTTCGTTGCTTTCTGCGCGACGATGCCGGTTGTGATCGGCGCGGATTGGCGTAAAAAGCTCGCCCGAATGTGGCGCCAAGTCACAATTTGGACGCAGCGCCAGCTATGGTAGGAGATGCTCTCGCACCGTTATGTCGCCGGCGATGATCCGCTCTTTTTTCCCGTTTTTTGCTGTTCTCGCGTGTGCGCTTGGCGTGCAGCCTGCCCACGCGCAGACATCCGATGCCGATCTCGTAACCCGGATCGGGCGGCTTGAGGCCACGATCCGCGAACTCACCGGCAACGTCGAGCAACTGCAATACCGCAACCAGCAGCTCGAACAGCAAGTGCAACGTCTGCAAGACGAGGCCGCTCAGGAAGGTCGGGGACCGCCGCGTTCGCCGACACCGCCGCAGCAGCGACCGGTTGGACAATATCCGGCGCCGGC
>JASHSY010000084.1 GCA_030040825.1 Xanthobacteraceae bacterium | reverse complement strand
AAGGCCGGCCACGATTCCACTGGCGGTACTGGACGCTATCGTTGTCGCGGTCAGCGGCACGCGCTGCGCGAACACCGAAGATCCGGAAACCGCAAGAAACGCAACGACTGTGGCAGTAATTCGTGCTGTCTTCATTGCCGCCCCCCAATGCAGCAGACGGACGAAAGCACAACCCTCCTCGGTACCGCCTGTGCAATGCGCGCCGCGGTGATAGCGCTGAGTTCGCAAAAAGCCGCGAGCAATCGCGGCCAGCCTAGCGCGTTGGCCATCGGCGCGACATGGCTGCCGGGAGCTCGATCGGCAAGATTTCCGCTCTGTGTCAATCTGGAGACATGGCGCGCAAGTTACGGCGGGTCCGCAAAAAAACCGCTTCGCCCGCGCCGGGGGCATGTGGTTGACGGGGCGCCGCCCGCCTGATACTAAACCATATGGTTAAGTTTAGTGCCACCCCGCTCGACCGCACCTTTGCCGCGCTCGCCGACCCGACGCGGCGCGCCCTGGTGATGCGGCTCGCCGAACAGCCCGATCTCTCGATCAGCGAACTCGCCGCGCCGTTTAATGTGTCGCTGCCGGCGGTCATGAAACATCTCGACGTATTATCCGATGCCGGTTTGGTGGCACGCACCAAGTCGGGCCGCATCGTTACCTGCCGTCTCAACGCCGCACCGATGCAGGACGCTCGGTCGTGGCTCGAACGTTACGAGCGCTTTTGGTCCGAGGCGCTGCGCCGCCTCGCGTTGTTCCTGGAGGAGGAAGAGTCATGGTCGTCCAAGCCGCCGTCAAACCAAGTCTCACCCTCAAGCGGCGATTCGAAGCGCCGCCGGCGAAAGTCTTCGCCGCGTTTACCGACCCGGAAAAAGTGAAGCACTGGATGGGCCCCGGCGAGATGAAGGCAGTGATCGCCGAAACCGATGCACGCGCGGGCGGCCGCTATCGCTGGGTGATGCAATCGCCGACCGGCCAGCGCCATGAGGTCGGCGGCGCGTTTCGCGAAGTGATCCCGAACGAGAAGCTCGTCTTCACCTGGGCCTGGAAAGTCGAGCCGCCGGACACGCCGCATGAATCGCTGGTCACCGTTCTGTTCAAGGCCGACGGTGACGGCACATTGCTCACGCTCACTCACGAAAACCTGTTCGACGACGATTCGCGCAACGGCCATCAGCAGGGCTGGATCGGTGCATTCGACAAGCTGGAGAAATTCGTCGCCTGAGCGACACACCGTCTCGATACAACACGCTAGCGCAACACAACGGATAACACTGGAGCAAAACAAATGGCCTGGTCACATGGCACCTTTTACTGGAACGAGCTGATGACCCGCGACGTCGCTCGCGCGAAGACGTTCTATGCCGACACGATGGGTTGGAGCTTCGATGCGATGCCGATGCCCGGCGGCGGCACCTATTGGCTGGCAAAGTCCGGCGGCGAAGTCGTCGGCGGCCTGTTCGACATCAGCGGACCGGAATACAAAGGCGTGCCGGAAAGCTGGATGCCTTATATCGCCGTCGACAATGTCGACGAGCGCGTGAAAAAGGCGACCGCCGCGGGCGCCAAAGTCATGAAACCCGCGTTCGAGGTGCCCAACGTGGGCCGCATCGTCATGCTGCTCGAACCGGGCGGCGCCGGCATCGGCTGGATGACGCCGGCGAATTGAAACGACCTCTCCCCGTAAACGTGGAGAGGAAGACGCGAGGAGCCGCACTATGGAACCGCATAAAATCGTTTCGCACGACGAGTGGGTGGCGGCGCGCAAGGCACACCTTGCCGAAGAAAAAGCGTTTACTCGTGCGCGCGACGCGCTGAGCAAAAAGCGCCGCGAATTGCCCTGGGAGAAGGTCGAAAAGCCCTATGTGTTCGACAGCCCCGACGGCAAAAAAAGCCTGGCCGACCTGTTTAACGGCAAGAGCCAGTTGATCGTCTATCACTTCATGATGGGTCCGGATTGGGAAGAAGGCTGCCCAAGCTGCTCGCTGATCGCCGACCATTTTGACGGCGCTACGATTCATCTGACGCAGCGCGATGTCACCCTGGTGGCGGTCTCCCGCGCGCCGCTCCCTCAGATCGAGAAATTCAAAAAGCGTATGGACTGGCGTTTCAAATGGGTTTCGTCATTCGGTACCGATTTTAACTTCGACTATCAGGTGTCGGCTTCGCCCGAAGAAAAGGCGAAGGGTGAGGCGTTCTACAATTACGAACTGACCACCTTCCCGAGCGACGAGCGGCCAGGAATCAGCGTGTTCCGCAAGAACGACGCCGGCCAGGTTTTTCATACGTATTCCAGTTACGGCCGCGGCCTCGACATGCTGATCGGGGTCTACAACCTGCTCGACATCGCGCCCAAGGGGCGAGATGAGGCTGGCCTGAAATACGGCATGGCCTGGGTCCGCCATCACGACAAATACGCGGTCGACGCCAAACCGCGGGACAAATACGAGCAACCGAAAACTTCGGATTCGTGCTGCGATTGAGTGTCGCCGGGGTAAGCGAGGCAAATCCCGAGAGGAAGCGAAAATTACCGGATTGTTCCCGGATTTTGCTGCGCTCAACCCGGGCTGCGTCATGCAAACTTCGTTAGGGAGAAGCTCAAATGTCGCCCGAACTCAAATATCTCGCATTAACGGCATTGCTCACCGGGTCGCTGTGGATTCCGTACATCGTCTGTCAGGTTGTGACCAACGGTCCCTTGCAGCCGGCAAATTATGTCGATCCCGCCCCGCGGAAGATACCGTTGTGGGGACAGCGCGCTAACCGCGCGCATATCAACGCGGTGGAAACCTTCGCGCCTTTCGCGGCGCTGGTGATCCTGATCCAGCTCACCCAGAAGAACGATTCGATGACGGCGTTCTGGGCGACAAGCTACTTCTGGATCCGGCTTGCCCACGCCGTCATTTACATCGCCGCGATTCCGTATGTCCGCACAATCCTCTTCGTGCTCGGCTATGTCTGCATCGTCGGATTGTTCGTCGACCTGGTGAAGTGACGCTGTTGCGTCATGCCCGGCTTTACCCCGGGCATCCACGTCTTTGGAATAATGGAAGTCGTGGATGGCCGCGGCATAGGCGAGCCAGCGGGACCGCGCGAAGTCGCGCGTCCCGATACAGGCTCCGCGACGCCGTTCTTCGAACGGCTATGCCCGGCAATGACGTGAGCCTCACCGCGTCGGCACTGGCTTCTCGCCGCGATAGTCGTAGAAGCCGCGCTGAGTTTTGCGGCCGAGCCAGCCGGCTTCGACGTACTTCACCAATAGCGGGCACGGCCGGTATTTCGAATCGGCCAGACCCTCGTGCAGCACCTGCATCACCGAGAGGCAGGTATCGAGTCCGATGAAGTCGGCGAGTTCGAGCGGTCCCATCGGATGATGCGCGCCGAGCCGCATGGCGGTGTCGATTGCCTCGACGTTGCCGACGCCCTCGTACAGCGTATAGATCGCCTCGTTGATCATCGGCAGCAGAATGCGGTTGACGATAAAAGCGGGGAAATCCTCCGACACCGCGATTTGTTTGCCAAGCTTGGCGACGAATTGTTTGGTAGCTTCGAACGTGGCGTCGCCGGTGGCGATGCCGCGGATCACCTCGACCAGCTCCATCAGCGGCACCGGGTTCATAAAATGGATGCCGATGAACCGCTCCGGCCGGTCGCTCGCCGACGCCAGCCGGGTGATCGAGATCGACGAGGTTGATGTGCCGACGATCGCTTCCGGCTTGAGCGTCGCGCAGACGGCGGTGAAAATCTTGCGCTTGACTTCTTCCCTCTCGGTCGCCGCCTCGATCACCAGGTCGCAGTCGCCGAGTTCACCGAGCGTATGGGCGGGGGTGATCCGTTTGAGTGCGGCTTCGCGGTCCGCGTCGGTGATGCGCTGACGGCTGACCTGCCGCGCCAAATTGCCGCCGATAACGGTGAGCCCCTCGGAAATCCGTTCGACGGCGACATCGTTGAGCAAAACATCAAAGCCCGATAGCGCGCAAACGTGCGCGATGCCGTTGCCCATCTGGCCCGCGCCGATGACCCCGACTTTGCGGATGTTGGGCGCGGCATCGCTGGGCGAATTGTTGCGCGCCTTCGGCCGTTCTTTCACATCCACCATCTTCGCCTACTTTCTACGATGATCCCGCTCATCGTTCGACCGGTCAACGGCCGCGTTTTTCCAGCTCCTGAGCCAATTCCGGCAACGCCTGATAGAGGTCCGCCACCAGTCCGTAGTCGGCAACCTGAAAGATCGGAGCCTCCTCGTCCTTGTTGATGGCAACAATGACTTTCGAATCTTTCATTCCGGCCAGGTGCTGAATAGCACCGGAAATACCGACAGCGATATAGAGGTCCGGGGCGACGACCTTGCCGGTCTGGCCCACTTGCCAGTCGTTCGGGGCGTAGCCTGCGTCGACCGCGGCGCGCGAGGCGCCAACCGCAGCGCCGAGCTTGTCGGCAACCGGCTCTATATATTTGGTGAAGTTCTCCCGATTTTGCATCGCCCGGCCGCCGGAAATGATGATTTTCGCCGAGGTGAGTTCCGGCCGCTCCGACTTGGACAATTCCTCGCCCACAAAGCCGGAGATACCAGGATCGGCGGCAGTCGCTGCAGTTTCGATCGGCGCCGCCGCACCGCCCTCGCCGGTCGCCTGAAACGCCGCCGTGCGCACGGTGACAACCCGCTTTGGATCGTGCGATCGCACGGTGAGAATGGCATTGCCGGCATAAATCGGCCGCTCGAAAGTATCGGGGGCGACGACCTTGCTGATCTCGGAGATTTGCATCACGTCGAGCAGCGCCGCAACGCGCGGCATGATGTTCTTTCCGCTGGTCGTCGCCGGCGCGATGATGGTTTCGTAAGGACCGGCCAGCGAGACGATCAATGCTGCCGTCGGCTCGGCCAGCATGTGC
>JASHSY010000003.1 GCA_030040825.1 Xanthobacteraceae bacterium | reverse complement strand
ATCGAGGAGCGCGCCGTCGAAGCGCCGCGCGGCGCCGGACGCGATCAGCAGATGTTTCCTGATTTCTACGCCGAATATTTCCCAACCCAAAAGCTGCCGAAACGCGGCACGGTCGTCTGCGTCGGCCCGCTCGCCTACAAGGGTCAGGCGGCGCTGCAAAAAGATATCGCGATCTTCAAGGCCGCGCTTAAGGGTGCGGCGGTGACCGACGCTTTCCTGCCGGTGGTCGCGCCGGCGAGCGCCGTGCCGCGGCACAAGAACGAGTATTACAAGGACGACGAGGAATTTCTGTTCAAGCTCGCCGAAGCTTTGCGCGAGGAATATAAGGCCATCGTCGACGCCGGCTTGTTGGTGCAGATCGACGACGCGTTCCTGCCCTACATGTATGACGTGGCGTTCGTCGCCGACGATCTTGCCGGCTATCGCAAATGGGCGGCGGTGCGGATCGCCGCGCTCAATCACGCCATCGAAGGGCTGCCGGCCGAGCGCATCCGCTATCACATCTGCTGGGGCAGCTTTAACACCCCGCACGTCACTGACGTGCCGCTCAAGGACATTGTCGACCTGGTGCTCGAAGTCAAAGCCGGCGCCTATTGCATCGAAATGGGCAACCCGCGGCATGAGCATGAATGGCGGGTCTGGGAAAAGACCAGGCTACCGCCGGGCAAGAAACTCATTCCCGGCGTGATCAGCCATTCGACCAATGTGGTCGAGCACCCGGAGCTGGTGGCCGAGCGGCTCATCCGCATCGCCCGGCTGGTCGGGCGCGAGAACGTCATCGGCGGCACCGATTGCGGCTTTGCGCAAACGCCATATGTGCGCCGCGTGCATCCCTCGATCATGTGGGCGAAGCTGGAGGCGCTGGCCGAAGGTGCGCGGCTCGCCACGCGGGAATTATGGGGCCGCAAGGCGGCGTGACTGACATCGCTGCCGCATCGGGCTTAGTCCGCTCAAGTCACATTAGACTTTAAAGAACGCTGGCACATTCGCCAGTGGGTCGGATTCGCCAATAATGCTCAAACCCAGGCTTAATTGCGATCCTATCCTAATACGGCAGTCCGACGTAATTCTCGGCGAACACCGTGGCGGCCGCTTTCGAGCGGAACAGATAATCGAGTTCGGCGAGCTGGATTTTCCGGTCGAACGGGTTGTCGGAAATCTGGTGCAGCATGGTGGTCATCCACCACGAGAAACGCTCCGCCTTCCAGACCCGCGCCAGCGCGCGCGCCGAATAATGATCGAGGCCGGCGTCGGACTTGTCTTTGTAGTGCTCGATCAGGGCGTGCGCGAGATAGCGCACGTCGCTGGCCGCGAGATTAAGTCCTTTGGCGCCGGTCGGCGGCACGATGTGGGCGGCGTCGCCGGCGAGGAAAAGCCGTCCGAACCGCATCGGCTCCGCGACGAAGCTGCGCAGCGGCGCGATACTTTTCTCGATCGACGGGCCGGTGACGAGGCGCTCGCGCGCTTCGTCGTCGAGCCGCGGTTTCAGCTCCTCCCAAAAGCGGTCATCCGGCCAGGAATCGATGTCTTCGGCCAGGCTGCATTGCAGGTAGTAGCGGCTCCTGGTTGGCGAGCGCATCGAGCAGAGCGCAAAACCGAGCGGATGGTGTACGTAGATCAATTCATCGGACACCGGTGGAGTATCGGAGAGGATGCCAAGCCAGCCGAGCGGATAGACCCGCTCGTGCGATGCAATCGCGCGCGCCGGCACGCTTTTGCGGCTCACGCCGTGAAAGCCGTCGCAGCCGGCGACAAAGTCGCAAGAGATCTCCTGCGTGGCGCCGCCGGTGCGATAGGTGACGCGCGGCTTATCGGTTGAAAAATCGTGCAGCGCGACTTCATGCGCGGAATAGACGGTTGTAGCGCCGGCAGCGGCGCGGCCGTCCATCAAATCCTTGGTGAGTTCGGTCTGGCCGTAAACCATCACCGCCTTGCCGGTCATCTCCTTGAACGAAATGCGGTGGCGCACGCCATCGACGCAGATCTGCACGCCTTCGTGCACCAGGCCGTCGGCGTGCATGCGCGCCCCGACGCCGGCCTCGTCGAGCAAATCCATCGTGACCTGTTCGATCACGCCGGCACGGACCCGGCTGAGCACATATTCGCCGGTCTGCCGCTCAAGGATGATGTTATCGATGCCGTGCCGGTGCAGCAGCTGGCCGAGCAGCAATCCGGCCGGACCGGCGCCGATGATGGCGACTTGGGTGCGCATAATTCACTCATATCACTAGTTACGCGACGTGAAGCGGGTGTTGCGAAATTTGACTCAAATTGATCCGGATTTTTTATCGGTGAACTGTAAGATTCCCTGTTTTATGCCGGTATGCGCATCGTCCAGCCTGCCGGCAGCAAGGCTGCAGCCGTCATTGCGCCGGTTCATCCCGGCGACATGCAGCATTTGGTCCGCCGTTCGCGGCGGCGAAGGCAAAAGGAGAATCGCGCCAAGTCCGCGCGGATCGCGGTTATCCTGTCGCTGTTTCTGGTCGTGCTGGCGGCAGGGTTGTTGATTGGCGGTCAGGCCATCATCAATCCGCTGTTGCAGGAGGCGGCCACGCGGCGTGAATCCCATCGCGTGGGGGATATCGTGTTCAGCATGCGCGGCGGATTGTTGTGCCGTCATTTGTCATTCGACAACAAGACCGCGGCAATGACCGAAGGCGCAGTGATGCCCTGCGCACCGGATGCAAAAGAGAATACCGCGGCCGCCAAGGGTTTTGCCTGGGGTGCGCGTTAACGCGGCACGATTAAGGTTCCAATCCTAAAATTTGTCCCGTCGTTCGGGATCCTCCGCCGGCACCATCGACGCCAGCGTGCTTCACCGCTAGGCTACCTCCTTCGATCACCCTGCACGGAACTCGAGGGGATTAACCAATATGTGGACTGTGCGTTTGTTCTCCCGGTCGATGCTGCTGGCCGGCCTGTTGTCGTTCGGCCTTCACGCCGCCGCCGCTCAAGGCACTCCCGAGGAACGTCAGGCCTGCACGCCAGACGCAATGCGGCTTTGTTCCGATTTTATTCCGGACGTTCCGAAGATAACCAAATGCATGACCGCCAAACACGCGCAGTTGAGCAAGGAATGCCGGCTGGCGATGGCGCATGCGCATCGTCACCGCGCCTACCGGCACCACTACCGGCATCGCACACCCGAACAGAGTTGAGCATTCCGACCGAACTGCGTCGTAGTATGCGCGCATGGTTCGCGCCTTGAGATTTTTCGTCTGAAAATGGCATCGTGCGCGTGCCGTGACGAAACGCCGGCTGCGACGGGACTTAAGGCTTGCAAAGACGCGCCGGGCGCCAGGGGAAAGCCGTCGGCTGTTGCCGCAACGTTGCGCCCGACTGGCCGTTGGCTTTGGCTTGTCGTGCTCATCGCCACTGTGCCGATTGCCGCGTTTGTCGCCTCGAAAGCCCAGCCCAAAAGGCCGCCGGTTGCCGTCGAGGTAGCCGCCGTGCTTGCCGCCGACACCGCGCTCTTTTCAGGTCTCCAGCCCGGTCGGCACGTTCTTGTTCTCGCTGGTTAGTTTCATGCCGGCGGCGAGCGCCATGGTTTCGGCCAGCGCCGCGAAGTCCTTCTGCAGATACTCCGCCGGATTTTTTTGCAGGCTTGCGACGCCGAAATGGCTTTGCAGCATTTCGCGCGCAGCCGCGGTTACCGGCATCGGCACGTCGATCTCGCGTCCAAGCTCCAAGCCAAGATCGAGGTCCTTGCGCAGCAACTCCGGCGTGAACGTCGTCGTCCAATCGAGATTGACCAGTGCCGGCGATTTGTAGCGGGTGAACATCGAGCCCAGCGCGCTGTTGTTGAGGAACGACAGAAAGGCATGGCGCGGCACGCCCATTTTGTTGGTGAGCAAGGTGATCTCGATCAGGTTCTCGATCACCACGCCAAGCATGACATTGTGGGCGATCTTGCAGACGCGGGCGAGCTCGCCCTCGCCAACATAGGACACGCCGCGCTGGGCGAATACCTCGATGATCGGCATCACCGCCTTGCAGACTTCCTCGTTGCCCGAGACGACCGCCGAAGCTTTGGCCGCCTTGATGACCTTGGCGTTGCCGCTCATCGGCGAGGCGACGAACTCGGCGCCAAGCTGCTTGAGCTTCTCGCGCACGGCCGCAGAATCGTCGACCGAGATGGTCGAGCAATCGACAACGATCGGCGGCATCTTGCCGGCCTGGCTGCACACGCCGTTTTTGCCGTACAGGACTTCTTGTACGTCTTTGCCGGTCGAGACGATCGAGAACAGAACGTCGACGTTCTTCAAGTCCGAAAGGTGGTCCACCACCGTGCCGCCGATTTTCGCCAGCGGTTCGGCTTTGGCGCGCGTGCGATTCCAGATGCTGACGTCGTAGCCGGCCTTGATCAACTTCTCGGCCATCGGAATGCCCATGCGGCCCGCGCCGATCCAGCCGATCTTTTGTGGGCGTCCTTTACCATTGCTGGGCATTTCTGAGCTCCTTGCCGACCAACCGCTGCTGCGGGTTTCTTAGCATAGGAAGCTAAACCGCGTCCGTGCGCGTCGCGCCGTACCGTCCTTACGCCCGCCGGCGCGAGGGTGGTTTTCTTGACAGCGAATTACCGCCCCGTCATAAGGACGCCGGCGCTGGCCGGACGGCCGTTAAGGGTTTTGCCGGGACGCGCCTTTAGCCAGCAAACACGACTGGAAAAAGCCGATCCGGATAGGCCATCCGACGATCGGGATCGAACACGAGGGCAAAAAGATGTTCGCGGTCTTCAAAACGGGCGGCAAGCAATACAGGGTTGCCGCCGAGGACGTGCTTAAGGTCGATAAGGTCAAGGGCGAACCCGGCGAGATCGTCGAATTCGGCGAAGTGCTGGTGGTCGGCGGTGACGCTGTAACGCTGGGTGCACCGATCGTGGCCGGCGCCACGGTCGCGGCCGAGGTGCTCGATCAATCGCGCGGCGCCAAGATCATCGCGTTCAAAAAGCGCCGGCGCAAAAATTCCCGCCGCAAGCGCGGACATCGCCAGGAATTTACGCTGATCCGGATCACCGAAATCCTCACCGACGGCAAGAAGCCGAGTAAGACCGCGCCGCCGCGGCCGAAACGAGTGGCTCCGCCGAAGCCGGCGGCCGCCGATGCGGAAGGCGCTGCCGGCCATGAAGGCGATGCCGCACCAGGCGCAGCTGCGGCGAAAAAGGGCGGAAAGCCGAAAGCGAAGACGGCGGGAAAAGCCAAAAAGTCGGCGGCCAAGGCAAAAGGGCCGGCGGGCAAAGCCAAGAAAAAGAAATAAGCGGTATGGTGATGCTTTTGTCACGAATTCGGTATAAGTAGCGGGCAGAAAGGTTTTTGAGCGATGGCTCACAAGAAAGCAGGCGGTTCCTCGCGTAACGGCCGCGATTCCGGCGGTCAGCGCCTTGGCCTGAAGATCTTCGGCGGCGAAGAGGTGCTTGCCGGCAACATTATTGCGCGCCAGCGCGGCACCAAATGGCACCCCGGCCGCAACGTCGGCGTCGGCAAGGATCATACGCTCTTTGCTCTGACCAATGGTCGCGTCGAGTTCCGAGCCAAAACCAAAGGTCGCATCTTCGTATCGGTACGTCCGATGACGGAGGCTGCGGCCGAGTAATACGGTGGATCATATGAGGTCCGCCGGCATCCAGTCGAACCGGCGGGCCCACATGGGCTTCGAAAAGGGGAGACCGGATTTGCCGGCTCCCCTTTTCGGTTTTTTGATCGCAGGAGCCCGTGCGATGACACTGTCCGAAGACATTTGTACTCCGGCGCATTGCGAACGGAAAGTTCCCGTGCTGGCGACCGAGCGCCTCGTCCTGCGCGCCCCGTGTGCCTTCGACGTCGGCGCGATCGCGGCACTCGCCAATGATCGCCGCATTGCCGCCAACACCGCGCGCATCCCGCATCCCTACAGCATTGCCGATGCCGAGCACTTCGTCGCGTCCGCCAACCGGCATGACGGCCAGGCTTGCTTTGTCATTTGCCTCGATGGCGCGCCGATCGGCGTCTGTGGGCTCGATCGGCGCGGCGACGATAACGGCATCGAGCTCGGCTATTGGCTCGGCGCCTCGTATTGGGGCCGCGGCTTTGCCACCGAAGCGGTGCGCGCCGTCATCGATCACGCCTTCGGTGAACTTGCGCACCAGACGCTGCAAGCCGGTGCGCGCGT
>JASHSY010000083.1 GCA_030040825.1 Xanthobacteraceae bacterium | reverse complement strand
GCTCGCACGCGAGGCGGAGATTTGCTACGCTACGGTTGCGATGGTGACCGACTTCGACTGCTGGCATGCCGATCACGACGCCGTCACCGTCCAGGACATTATCAAGGTGCTGCTCGCCAACGCGGAGAAAGCCAAGCGCCTGGTGGCGCGGCTTGCGCGCGATTTTCCGCGTGAGCACGAGGCGTGCCCGATCGGCTCCGACCGGGCGCTCGACAATGCGCTGATTACCGCGCCGGAGGCGCGCGATCCTGTGTTGCTGAAAAAGCTCGATGCCATTGCCGGTCGCGTGTTGCACCGTGACATGGCCGCGGGATGACCCTTGCCGGCGATTTGGTTGCGTGAGTGCTGATGATTCCCGTGCAGAGAGCAAGGCGTTGACGCGCAGAGTCGCGTTGCTGTCGTCGGGCAGCTTCAGCAAAAACCGGGCCATCGCCGTGTTGCTGAAAGCGGCCATCACGATCGCCTGCTTTTGGTATGTGTTTGTCCACGTCGACGTCGGCGAACTTCGCCGCGCGTTTTCCCATATCCGATTGCAGTGGTTCGCACTTACGCTTGTGCTGCTGGCTGTGCAAATTCCTCTGGTTGCGCTCAGGTGGATGGAAATTATTCGGACGCTCAAAATCGGCTTAGCCGAACTATCCTATCCTTATCTCTGTCTCGGGACGGCGATTGGCCAGTTCTTCGGACAAGTCATGCTGGTTGCGGCCGGCGACGGTATACGCGTTTGGTTTCTGACCCGATTCGGCGGCGGCTGGCGCGACGGCTTCATCAGCGTTGCGCTCGACCGCTGCGTGGGAATTGGCCTGCTGTTGACCTTCGCGGTCGTCATATTGCTGTTGCCGTCGAGGCTCGACGTGTTTGCCGGCTATCGCACCGAGGTCATCGCGGTGCTCGCGGCGGTGCTGCTTGCCTGTCTGATCGTTGTTTTGCTCGGCGCCCGCCTTCGGTCCGCGTTTGGCATGGCCCGCATGGGCGCATTGGCTGGAGATTTCTTGTGGAGCGCGCATCAGGTGACGTTTGGACCGCGCGGTGGCGCGGTCCTTGGCCTTGGCTGCCTGATCCACGTGTTGACTATCGGTTCCATTTGGTCGCTCGCCAAGGCGCAGGGGCTCGAATTGTCGGCGAACGATGCGGCGGTTCTATTCGCCATCATGGTGGGCGTGTCGCTCATACCGGTTGCGGTGGGTGGCGGTTGGGGCTTGCGCGAATTTGCCATGGTGTCTTTGTTCGGCAGCTACGGCCTCGGCGCCGAGCGCGCCCTGACATTTTCTCTCTATTTCGGCCTTTGCGTTTTCGTCGCCTCGCTTCCCGGAGCTTTCGGTTGGCTCGCTTTTGCGTGGCCGCAGACTTCGTCGATCGCCGACCGGCACGGTCTCGCGCAAAGGTCATCCAATCCGCGGGGCGACAATTAACCTACCGGCTGGCGCATTCGTTAACGCATCGACCTTGCCGCATTTGACAGTCATTCTCGTTTGTGGGAGTTGCACGATCCGCGAAACACACGCCCGGCCACGATGCGTGCTTACCTTGAACTCCGGACGGATACGCCTTTACTGGCGCGGGCAATCGCGGACGTAACTTGGCTCAACTGATCATTCCATTGATTATGTGCGGCGGCGCCGGCACCCGACTGTGGCCGGCTTCGCGCGAGAACCGGCCGAAACAGTTTCTGCCGTTGTTCGGTCCGCTGTCGACGTTTCAGGAGACGATCCGCCGCGTTTCGGATCCGGCTCTGTTTGGTCGCCCGATCGTGGTGACCAACGGCCAGTATCGGTTCCTGGTGGCGGAGCAACTCGCCGCGATCGGTGCCGAAGCTGACATTCTCCTTGAGCCGATGCGGCGCGATTCCGGGCCGGCGATTGTTGCCGGCGCCGTTTATGCGCACCGGCGTGGCGGTAATCCGGTGCTGGTGGCGCTTGCCGCCGATCATGTCGTGACCGATCCTGCCGCTTTTGCCGAGGTATGCAAGCATGCGAGTGCGGCGGCGCTGGACGATCTCATCGTCACCTTTGGCGTGCATCCGACGCGGCCAGCGACCGAATACGGCTACATTCGTCCGGCGCAATCGATTCGGCCGGGCCTGCACGCGATCGAGCGCTTCGTGGAAAAGCCTGACGCGGACACCGCCGCGCGTTACGTCGCCGAGGGTTATCTCTGGAACTCCGGTAACTTCGTGTTCCGAGCCGGCTTCCTGCTGGAAGAGTATCGCCGTTTCGAGTCTGATTCCGAAGCCGCGGTTACGGCTGCGGTCGCGGAAGCCGGCGCAGACCTGTCTTTCGTTACGCTGCAAGCGGAAGCGTTTGCCCGGGCGACCGCAAAATCCATCGATTATGGGCTGATGGAACGGACCACGCATGCCGCGGTCATGCCGGTATCCTATGGCTGGTCGGATGTGGGCTCCTGGCAGGCGGTGTGGGAACTTTCTGAACGCGACGGCGACGGTAATGCCGCCCAAGGCAATGCCGTGTTCACCGATACGCGCGGCTCTTATGTCGCCAGTGAAAAACAGCTCGTGGCGGTGCTGGGGCTCGACAATATTGCAGTGGTGACAACCGACGATGCCGTGCTGGTGGCGCGGCGTGAGGATGGCGACGGTTTGCGGCGCGTCGTCAAGAAGCTCAAGGATGTGGCGCCGGCGCTGACCGAGGATCACCTCAAAGTGCACCGCCCGTGGGGCTCCTACCAGTCGCTCGATCAGGGCGACCGCTATCAGGTCAAGCGAATCGTAGTCAAACAAGGTGGCCGGCTATCGCTGCAGCTGCATCATCATCGTGCCGAGCATTGGGTCGTGGTGCGCGGCACGGCGCGCGTGACCATCGGCGACACAGTGCAGATGCTGCACGAGAATGAATCGGTCTATGTGCCGAGTGGCGCCCGGCATCGGCTGGAAAACCCTGGCAAGATCGATCTTGAGCTTATCGAAGTGCAGACCGGTAGCTATCTCGGCGAGGACGATATCGTGCGCATCGAGGACGACTATCACCGCTCGTGATCGCCGATCAGCCTGCCGGACTGGGGGCATTGACCGACCGGCCCGGCTTGCTCCGTACACAGGCAATTTCGTTGGTCGAAGCGGTGAAGCTATGATCGCCGGCTATTCGGTCTCGCCGAAAACGGCCTCGGCGGTTTAAACACCTGCAGAAGAGAAACCGGGGAGGCGATGCATGGGTGCACAAATGACCCGCGAGCGGGCGGCCGAATTCGGCGCCGCGTGGAACAGCCACAACGCCGATCTTGTCGCTAGTTTCTTTGCCGACGATGGCGTCTATCATGCGTCGGTCGGGCCCGACCCGCTCGGCAAGACGTACCGCGGCCGGGCTGAGGTTCGTCGCGGCGTGCAGGCTTTCTTTGACCGTTTTCCAGACGGTCAGTTCGAGAATCTGAAGGTCCACGTGGCGGGCAACATCGGAACGTTCGAGTGGGATTTCGTCGCCACCGATGCAAGCGGCCAACGTGTGCGCGTCGCCGGTTGCGATCTCCTGGAGTTCACCGGCGACAAAGTGGCTAAGAAGAACGCCTTCCGAAAGGTGCGCGGGTAATTCCGCAGGGAAGGCGGAGCGGGCGCTTAATCGTCTCTGAGTGGCGGCGCCTTATTTCTTCAACGCTCCGAGCAGGGCTTGGTGAAAGACATCGGGCGCCTGAATCTGCGGCGCGTGGCCAAGGTCGGCAAATTCGATTAGTTGCGCGCGCGGCATGCGCGCAACGGCCTGTTTTCCCAGCAGCGGATAATTTCCAAGCGTCGCGCGGATTTCTGGCGGTGCCAGGTTTTTGCCGACCGCCGTATTGTCTTTGTCGCCGATTATCAGCAGTACTGGAACCGAAATCTTCTCGAACTCGTAGAATACCGGCTGCGTCAGGACCATGTCGTCGACCAGCGCCGCGTTCCAGGCAACGATGTCGCGTCCCGGGCCGCGGTAGAGACCGGCCAGCATCTGCACCCAGCGCTCATATTTTGCATCCCAGGTGCCCGCGTAATACGTCGCGCGCTGGTAATTTCGGATCGAGTCGGCGGTGGTTTTGAGCTCCGCCTGATGCCAAGCGTCGACGCTCTGCCACGGTACACCCTTTTCTTTCCAGTCTTCGAGCCCGATCGGGTCGACGAGCACAAGTCGGTCCACGGTATCGGCGTACATCATTGCGTAGCGCATACCGAGCATGCCGCCCATCGAGTGGCCCATGACGATTGCATGCCCAATGTCGAGCGAAGCCAGCAGCGCATGCGTGTTTGCGGCGAGTTGCTGGAACGTAAATTGATAATGCGCGGGCTTGGTCGATTTGCAGAATCCGATCTGATCGACTGCGATCACCCGAAAGCCCGCTTCGCGTAAAGTAGCGATGGAGCCTTCCCAGGTTGCCGCGCAGAAATTCTTGCCGTGGAACAGAACGATAGTGTTGCCGTTCGGCGCCGCTGTCGGCTTCACGTCCATATAGGCCATCCGCATCGACTCGCCCTGAGAGGTGAAGGCGAAGTAAGACACCGGCCAAGGATATTCGAACCCCTCCAGTTCCGGTCCGTAGGCCGCTGCGTCTTCGGCTGCCACAACGTCGGGCGCGCCGGCAGCCAGAGCGCCGGCCAGGAGTAGAATGACCAGCGGCACAATTTTCGATAAGCACATGATGCGGGTCCTTCGTTTCTCTCGCGCGGTGCCAGCGCTGACCGCATTACGGGGGTCTTATTCAGGCATAAACAATTGGAAGTAAAACGTGTTTTGATTCCGTTCGGTTTGGGTCGCCAGTGGACTTTGGCCATGCTAGGGGAGGGCGGGCGACGGCGAAGTTGAGGGAGCCCCGGGGTCATGGGTGAAGTTGGGTTGGGCGAGGTTAATCCATTGAAAATAGGCGTTATCGGTGTCGGCGTGATGGGCAGCAACCACGCCCGGGTTCTCGCCGATATGGCCGGTGTGAATCTCGTCGGGGTTGCCGATCCTGACCGCAAGCAAAGAGAGCATGTCGGCCGTACGCTTGGCTGCGCCGAATTCGCCGATGCGGACGGGTTGATCCGCAGCGGGGTCGATGCAGTGACCATTGCCGCGCCGACCCATCTTCACCACGCCATCGCTCTCGACTGTATTTCCCGCGGCATCCACGTGATGGTCGAGAAACCGATCGCGCCGACGGTCGACGAAGGGCGCGCCATCGTTGCCGCTGCCCGCCGCGCCGGCACAACGCTGATGGTCGGTCACGTCGAGCGCTTCAACCCGGCCGTTGAGTCGATCAAGCGTGCGATCAAGAACCAGGACATTCTTTCGATCGCCATCACCCGCGTCGGCCCGTTTCCGCCGCGGATGTCCAACGTCGGCGTCGTGATCGATCTTGCCGTGCACGATATCGACCTGATCCGCTGGTTCACCGATTCGGAAATCGTGGAGATTCAACCGCAATTATCGAGCGCCGTTGCCGAGCGCGAAGACATTGCGCTGCTTCAATTCCGCACTGCTTCGGGCGTGTTGGCGCACATCAATACCAACTGGCTGACGCCGTTCAAGGCGCGCACGATCCACGTCGCCACTCGCGATAAATATCTGATTGGAGATTTGTTGACCTTGCAGGTCACCGAATGTTTCGGCTTCCAGCCCGACGGCAGCTATTCGATGCGGCATTTGTCGGTCGGTTATACCGAGCCGCTGCGCGCCGAACTGCTCGCTTTCGTCAACGCGATCCGCACCAGCCGGGCGCCGCCCGTGACCGGCGAGGAGGCCGTCGCAAGTCTCGACGTTGCGATCCGTTGCCTTGACGAGCGCGCCGGCCGTCTCAGCACACCGCAGCGCAAGGGGCCGCGCCGCGCGGTCGGCTGACTTTCGCCTTCGCTAATTGGATTCAGCCATGAATTCCCAGGCCCGCCTCGACAAGCGGCCAATTCCATTCATCGACGTCGCCGCTCAGCGCCGTCACCTTGGCCGTGCGGTCGATGAGGCGGTTGGCCGGGTATTGGCGCATTGTCAGTTCATCAACGGGCCGGAAGTGCACGCGCTCGAGGCCGAGCTCGCGGCATTTTGCGGGGCGCGCCATGCCATCGGCTGCTCGAACGGCACCGACGCACTGCGTTTGGTGCTGATGGCCTGGGGCATTGGATCTGGCGATGCGGTCGTCTGTCCGGCCTTCACGTTCTGCGCCACAGCGGAAGTTGTGGCGCTGGCCGGCGCGACGCCGGTGTTCGCCGACGTACTGCCCGATACATTCAATCTCGACCCGGCCAGTTGCGAGCGCGCGGTGGCGACCGCCAAACGCGCGGGCCTGAAGCCGCGAGCAGTCATTCCCGTCGATCTTTTCGGCCTGCCGGCCGATCACGGCGCTATCGCCGCAATTGCGGCCGCACACGATCTCAAGGTGCTTGACGACGCTGCCCAATCATTCGGCGCGACCTATCGGGGTCGCAAGCTCGGCACACTGGGCACGGCGACCGCGACCAGCTTCTTTCCGGCCAAGCCGCTTGGCTGCTATGGCGATGGTGGCGCGATTTTCACCGACGATGACGACCTGGCCGCGCGCATCAGGAGTTTGCGCGTGCATGGCGAAAGCCTGAACGACAAATACGATGCGCAGCACATCGGCATCACCGGCCGGCTCGATACCGTCCAGGCGGCGATATTGCTCGAGAAACTCAAGATCTTTCCCAAAGAAATTGCAGCGCGTAACGCCGTCGCGCAGCGCTACGCGGCGGGGCTTGCCGACGTTGCCACGGTGCCCAGCGTCGACAATGACGCGACGTCGGTTTGGGCGCAGTACACTATCCGGCTGGCGCCCGGTCGGCGCGACGGATTGGCCGCCGCGCTCAAGCGGGAGGGCATTCCAACCGCGGTCTATTACGCCAAGCCGCTCAACCGGCAGGCTGCCTATCGCCGCTTCCCGATTGCCGATGGCGGTCTGCCGGTGAGCGAGCGTCTGTCGGGGGAGGTGATCAGCCTGCCGATGCACCCCTACCTTGAGCCGCCGGTGCAGGACCACATTATCGCCGCGGTGCACCGCGTGCTGGCGTGACGCACTTCTTTACCCTCCCCCTTGTGGAGGAGGGTAGGGAGGGGGGTACACAGGTAACTCCGACGCGTCACCGCCCGCGTAAAAACTCATGACCCCTACCCCTAACCCCTCCCCACAAGCATGCGATCGGGCGCGCGACAGGCGCGGCCCGGTTGGGGAAGGGGAACAAGGTCGGCAATGATCAAGCGGATTCTCACGGTCGGCGGCTATACGCTTTTGTCGCGCGCGACCGGTTTCTTGCGCGACATTATGCTGGCGGCGATCCTTGGCGCGGGCCCGGTCGCCGATGCGTTCTTCATCGCGTTTCGCTTGCCGAATCATTTCCGCGCGATTTTTGCCGAAGGCGCGTTTAACGCCGCTTTCATCCCAGCTTATGCACGCATCCGCACGCAAAGCGGGCCGCAGGCGGCAAAGCTGTTCGGCGATCGCATCTTCACGTTATTGATTACAACGCAGGCGGCGCTGTTGGCACTTGCGCTGGTATTTACGCCACGAGTGATCGAAGTGCTGGCGCCCGGTTTCTCGCACGATCCGCAGCAGTTCGCGTTGGCCGTGACCCTGACACGGATCACATTTCCATATCTTCTCCTCATCACGCTGGTCACGCTGTGGGGCGGTATCCTCAATGCGATGCATCGCTTTGCGGCGGCGGCGGCGGCGCCGATCCTGCTCAATGTCGCAATGATGGCGACGCTGGCGTCGGCGGCTTTCTTCGGCGGCGCCAGCTATGCTGCCGCTTGGGGTGTGCTGATTTCAGGCATCCTGCAAGCCGCGCTGGTCGGCGGTGATACGCTGCGCGCCGGCGCGTTCACCACCCTGCGTGCGCTTCGCCTCGATGCCGACGTGCGCCGTTTCTTCACGGCGCTCGTACCGGCAACCATCGGTTCGGCTGGAACGCAACTCGCCCTGTTTGCCGATACGATCATCGCAAGCCTCCTGGCGACCGGCGCAATTTCCGCACTGTATTACGCGGACCGGATCGATCAGTTGCCGATTGGCGTGATCGGCATTGCGGTCGGGACCGTGCTGTTGCCGGAAATGACGCACAAGATCGCGGCCGGGGATGATCCCGGCGCACGCTCCGCACAAAACCGAGCCATCGAATTCGCGTTGCTGCTGGCGATCCCGTGCATCGTCGCTTTCCTCGTGGTGCCGGACGTGATCATGCGCGGACTGTTCTTGCGTGGACGCTTCACTGCCGCCGATGCGCATGCGGCCGCGTTGACGCTGATGGCCTACACCGTCGGGCTCGTTCCCTTCGTGCTGATCCGCAGTATCGCCGCGCCGTTCCTCGCCCGCGGCGATACCCTTACGCCGATGAAAGCGGCGCTCATCGGCACTGCGGTCAACATCGTGTGCAAGGTGTTGCTGATGGGTGCATTGGCCCAGGTTGGTCTGGCGCTCGCAACGTCGATTGGCGCCTGGATCAATTTCATCCTGGTGCTCTTGCTGGCGGCTCGCGCCGGCCATTTCGCGTCCGATGCCGCGCTCAGGTCTTCGCTGCTGCGGCTCCTTGCGGCCGGCGTCGTTCTGGCGATCGTGCTGATATTCGCCGCTCCGGCCGTCGCCGCAATGACATCGTCCTGGCCAAAGTTCCGCAATGAGTCGGAATTACTGATTTTGGCGTTGGTCGGTTTCCTGGTTTATGGCTGCCTGGTGCTGGCGCTGTTCGGCCGCCGCTGGCTTTTCGTGATGCGCTCGCGCGCGCAAAATTCGCCCGGCGCCTCCGCGGGCGAATTTGAAGGCGTGTCGGCGCCCCCCGCCGGGCCCGATGAGCTTTTAAACGGCTGAATTGTTCGATTTTTTCGCCACTATAGTTGCATCGCGCCGATGAGTTGCTAGGCTCGCCGTCGATTCAGGGGTGGCGTGGGCTAATCAACCCGAGGAGCATCAATGGTACGCAAGCTCGTCGCGTTCGCAGCGATTCTGTCGCTCGCTTTGCCAACTTTGGCAATGGCGGAAGAACATCATCCGCAAGGTAAGCCGCCGCCTGGAGCACACGGACCACCGGCGCACGGACCGGCGGTGCGGGTGGTACCGCATGGGCCGGGAACACATCCCAATTTTGCCGGCCCGCG
>JASHSY010000082.1 GCA_030040825.1 Xanthobacteraceae bacterium | reverse complement strand
GAAGCCGACCAGCATCTTCATCGTCGTCGACTTGCCGCAACCGTTCGAGCCCAGGAATCCGAAAATCTCGCCGCGCGGGATCTTAAAGCTCACATGGTCGACGGCGACGAAGTCGCCAAACCTCCGCGTCAGCCCTTCGGCTTCGATAGCCGGTGTCTCATCCGATGACGCGACGCGCGGGCGTACGACCACCTTCTGGTGCGAGGCGCGTTTGGCTTCCGGCATAAGCGCAATGAACGCATCGTCAAGGTTGGACTCTCCGGTCTTGGCGAGCAACTCCTTCAAGGTTCCGGTGGCGATGACCCTGCCCTCGTCCATCGCCATCAGCCAGTCGAAACGCTGCGCCTCGTCCATATAGGCGGTCGCCACGATCACACTCATCTGCGGCCGGCGAGCACGGATGGTGTTGATGAGGTCCCAGAACTGACCGCGCGACAACGGATCGACGCCGGTGGTCGGCTCGTCGAGAATGAGCAGATCGGGATCGTTGATCAGCGCGCAGCAAAGGCTCAGCTTCTGCTTCATGCCGCCGGAAAGCTTGCCCGCCGGCCGATCCTCGAAAGGATCGAGCCCGGTCGCCGTGAGGAGCTCGGTGATACGCGAGCGCCGCTCGGCCGCGCCCTGGCCGAACAGACGGCCGAAGAAATCGATGTTCTCGAAAACGCTGAGCGTCGGATAAAGATTGCGGCCCAAGCCCTGCGGCATGTAGGCGATGCGGCCGCGGATCGTGCGCAGGTTCTCTTGCCGCGACAAATCCTCGCCGAAGACGATGACCTTGCCGCTCTGGATCCTGCGCACGCCGGAAATAAGCCCGAGCATTGAGGACTTGCCGACGCCGTCAGGGCCGATCACGCCGACCATGATTTTCGGCGGAATATCGATCGTCACGTTGTCGAGGGCGACCGTCGCACCGTAGCCGTGCGTCACGCCCTCAAGCCGGGCGATCGGGGCATCACTCATTGCGGCAGCTTGACTTGCAGATCGTCCGGCCAGGGCGTTGCGGGATTGGTGCGCACGACGCCGATGCCGCGCACGCCGGTTTTCACGCGCCGGCTGTATTGCTTGAGCACGTCCGCATCCAGTTGCAGCTTAGCCCGGAACATCAGCTTTTCGCGTTCTTCGTTGGTCTCGACTGTCTTCGGCGTGAACTGCGCGTCGGCGGCAACAAAGCTGACTTTGGCGGGCACCACATACTCGGGCGCCGGATCGAGAATAACCCGCGCTTGGCTGCCGATCTCCAGTCTGCCCGCAGCAGTCGCGGGTAAGAAAATGGTCATGTAAACATCCTGTAAGTCCAGAACGGTCATGACTTTGCCGCCGGCGGCGATCACCTCGCCGTTGCGCGCGAGCAGATATTGCACCCGGCCCGTTCGCGGCGAGACGAGCACGAGGTCATGCAACACCGCCTCGATGCGCTCGACCTCGGCTTGCGCGCTTTTGATCGCCGCATCCGCCTGGTCCCGCTGCGCCTGCGCGCCGACCACGCCGGCCTGCGAACTTTCATAATTGCGCTGGCGTTGATCGTACGTCTGCTGGGTGATGATCTGGGTTTTGATCAGTTCCTGCCCGCGCTCGAAGTCGGACTTCGCCGCGGCCAGCACGGCCTTACGCTGATCGATCAGCGATTCCGCTTCGGCTAGCGCCTGTTTGGCTTTTTCAAGATTGGACTGCGCGGCACGGAGCTGCGCTTCGTATTCCGGCGACGATATACGGCCGACAACCTGCCCGGATTTGACTTCACTGCCTTCCTCAACGGTAATGTCCACAAGACGACCGGGGTATTTCGCCGCGACGTCAACCTGCGTCGCTTCGATGCGGCCGTTGGTCTTGACGATGCCGGCCGGCATGGTTCTGCCGAGAAGCCGGTCGAACAGACTGGGCTTGGACTTGGCTTGCGCGACCGGCGCCAGAAACCATGACGGGATGGGGAGAGACGTAAGCTGCGGCAAACTGCCGGCGGTGAACGCAAGCGCCAGGACCGCGCAAGCAAAAAAACGACTATACATGATACCCCCTCACGCCATTCGTCGTCGTATCTTTGTTGATTGCCGCAGATAATATTCGATCGCTGCGTTGTCGCCAATACGGGCGGCAGAGCAGCAAAATGATCGATGGCCGTGCGCAAAATTGGGCAGAGTTTTGGGAAATTTATCTCCTCTTTCCGAACGGTTCGATATGCGCTGGAAATCGAGCGGAATTGACGGCATAAAGCCAAGGCCGGCGACGTTGAGGTGACGATGAACGTGCATGCCAAGCCATGGCCGTGGCCGACCGCGCCGGATGGACCGCGGCGCGAGGTCGATCCGATCGTGCTGCAGATCGTCGAAGGCACGCTTAATTCGATCGAGGCCGAGATCGAATACGCCATTGAGCGTACCGCGCGCTCGCCGATGATCCGTGAGGCGCACGATTATCGCGTCGGCCTGTTCGACCGCTATTGCCGCAAGCTGACCGGCCGCTCGTATTCTGCCATGCCGAACGCGGTGGTGCGCGATTTCCCGCCGGACACTATGCAGCCGGGTGACGTGTTCCTGATGAATGATACGTATCTGACCGAAGGCTCGATCGGGCATCTGCCCGATCTGTGCTCCACGGTGCCGGTGTTCCATCAGGGCGAAGTCGTCGCCTACATCCAGGCGTTCGGCCATCACGACGACATCGGCGGCCGCGTGCCCGGCTCGATGCCCGGCACCGCCACAACCGTGTTCGAAGAAGGTCTCGCCGTTCCGCCGATCAAGTTCTACGACCGCGGCGTGCGCAACGAGGCGGTATTCACTGTGATCAAGCGCAACACCCGCGTGCCGGAAACGCTCGCCGCCGATCTCGACAGCGAGGTGCAGGCCTGCCTGATGGGCGCGCAGCGCATGGCGGAATTGTTCGAGCGTTTCGGCCGCGAGACGGTGGAAGCCTGCTTTCAGGCCATCCTCGATACCTGCCGCGACACCTTCCGGCGCGAATTATTGCCGAAGATCGCCGACGGCGCCTATCGCTGGGAGGATTATGTCGAGCATGACGGCGTCACCGATCCGAAGCTGCACAAGCTCGCGCTGACGCTGATCAAGAAGGGCGACCGCATCACGCTGGATTTCACCGGCACCGATCCGCAATCGACCGGTCCGATCAATTGGCCGGCCGACTATGCCGGCGGCGCCTTCCTGATCAAATGGATCGCGCCGATCCTGCGCAACCTTGCCGACACGCCCGAGCGTGCCGCCGAAATCCACGTCAACGAAGGCGTCTGCGAAGTGTTCGACGTGATCTTTCCGCCGAAAGGCACGCTGATCACACCGGAATGGCCGGCCGCCACCAACGCGCGCTCGTTCGTGCTGCTGCGCTGCATAGGCCTGCTCGCCGGCGTGGTGGCGCAAGCCGCCGGCGGGCGCATGCCGGCCGATCAGGAAACCATCCGCTACACCGGCTTCTACGGCGCCGACAAAAACGGCAAGGCATTCTTGTCACGCGAAGTCTTGGGTGGCGGCTCCGGCGGCCGCTACTACGCCGACGGCAACGACGCCATCCATATCGTGCCCGACTCGCGCAATCAGCCGGCCGAATTCACCGAGACGCGTTTTCCGCTGTTGGTGGAGAAACTGGCACTACGCACGGATTCCGGCGGCGCCGGCAAGCGCCGCGGCGGGCTCGGCTACGACAAGCATTATCGCGCGCTGGTCGATTGCCGCACCATCGTCACCGCCGACCGCGTGCGGCTCGGCTGCTACGGCCTTGACGGCGGCAAGGCAGGCCTGCCGTTCTGCGTCACCGTCGATGCCGCCGGCAACGGCCGTGAGCTCGGCGGCCTGGTCGACGGCGAGCCGGTGCGCGCAGGCCAAATCGTGCGCGTGGTCACCACCGGCGGCGGCGGCTGGGGCGATCCGCTCGAGCGCGAGCCGGACTGGGTCGCGCGCGACGTGATCGAGGGCAAGGTCTCGCCGGCCAGCGCGCGCGACGATTACGGCGTGGTGCTCACGCCCGCCGGCGCCGGTGCTTTTTCCGTCGACGAAAAAGCGACCACGGCGTTGCGCGAAAAGCTCAAAGCTGGCCGGCGCGGCGAGAGAAAGATGATCGACCGCGGCGAAGGCTTCGAGAAAATGATCCGCGGCGAGGTCAAGCCGTGGATACGGAGTGTGTAGAAAAGGACCAAGCGTAATGGCCATTG
>JASHSY010000081.1 GCA_030040825.1 Xanthobacteraceae bacterium | reverse complement strand
CCGCGGCAACGTTGAGCGAAGCAGGCAAAACACCTGTTGCGCCGCCGCCGCGGGAAACCCGGTTCTGGAGCTGAGCCATCGGGGTAAGAGCCGGTGGCGAGTGCCGCAAGTGTGAGCGCCGAAAGGCGGCGCGCCTCCCGCAGTGGATGGCGCGCGCCGCGCCAGCAGATGAGTTGCGCAGACTGCGTACACTTGTCTGCGATACGCGGACATTGGTTGGACAATGCGCCTTTCGGCGCTCCGCTTCCCTCTCTTTGTTGTAGCCCGGATGAACCGACGGGTCCGGCCCGAAGTGGCCGGCCCGATGACAAGCTCGGTGAAATCCGGGGCGGATATCAAAGCTGGTTTTTCGTCCCCGGATTGCGCTTCGCTTATCCGGGCTACAGCCATTTGCAAAAACTCGGGCGCGCGAAAAACGCGCCGCGAGAACGAGATCGCTTATGCACCTCTCCCCGCTGTGCGGGGAGAGGTCGCGAGCGCAAGCGAGCGGGTGAGGGGGTGTGGCCGCGATTCTGAGCGTTGCCGCAAGGCCCCCTCATCCCGACCTTCTCCCCGCACGCGGGGAGAAGGAGCCGGGGCTGTGCATCCTTCGAGGCTCGCTCGCGCTCGCACCTCAGGATGACGAAAAATAGAGTGGCGGGAGAAGCGGAGAAACCTGGCGGAGGGTCACCCGTAGTGCCGCTGGCCGTAGTCGCGCTCTTTCTTCTTGGCGCCGGAGCGGCTGATGCTTTTGATCTTGGCCGGCGGCCGACCGGATTTTTCCGCAATGTCGCGGTCCTGCTCGATCAGGAAACCGTAAGCCGGCTTGTCGCCGTCAACGCCGCCGGTCAATGCGCGCGGCACCTTGCGGTTCGAACGTTGCGTGCCGTCTTCGTAGACGACGTCGAACATGACGAATTCTGAATTCAGTCCCGGCTTGCGCGGCATCGCACGTCCTCTTTTTTCTTTTTGTTCGTCGTTGGCAAATACCAAAGACGAAAATACCGGCGCCAATATGACGCCGGTATCGCACATATAGCGACGACTCAGGCCGCTTGCAGATTGGCAGCAGCGCTTTTACCGCTGCGGCGATCCGGCTCGATGTCGAAGGAAAGTTTCTGCCCTTCGTTGAGCGTGCGCATGCCGGCGCGCTCGACCGCGGAGATGTGTACGAACACATCCGGGCCGCCGCCGTCCTGCACGATAAAGCCGTAGCCCTTCTGGGCGTTGAAAAACTTGACGGTACCTGTAGCCATGATGGCCTGTTCCTTTCGAAAACGCGTCATGCGTTTTTGGGGCCGCGCAAACCATTCGCGCGGTGCAAAATCCGGATTTAGCGAGTTCTTGGGGTAGGCCCTAAGGCAAGCTCAATCGCGAATGGCGGCTATATAAAGAGGCCGGCCTCCCTTGGCAATCCGGGGTTTGCCAGGGCTGCCGCGCCGGTTAACGATTTGTTCGCCCAGTTGGGGGGCGGTTATTTGTTTCGCGGCCATGAGATGGCCGCGCGAGCGGCATGATACGGCCGGAATCCCGCCGGATTGGCCCCTGACAAGGCTTGCCGTCGGGTGAGGGCTTTCCCCTGATAAACGGAGTGAGTGGATGTTGCGTGTCCCGCATTATCTGAATGGTCTGATTCTGACTGCCGGCGTCGCTTTGCTGGCGCAGCCGGCGCTGGCGAGCGAGCATCATTATCGCCGGCATGTCGCGACGGCCTATCGTGCGGCCGCGATCAAGCAAGACGTGGCGACCTCGCCCACTTACGGCGCGTTTGGCGGCTATGCCGAGGCCACGGCGGCGGCGTCTTACCGCGGGCCGAATGGGCGGCGGTATTTCAATGCCGCGCCCGCCCCCGACCGGCGCGCGGAATTCGCCAGCATGGTGGAGGCGCAAGCGAGCGCCAACGGCGTGCCGGCTTCGCTGGTGCATCGCGTGATCATGCGCGAGAGCCGCTACAATCCGCGCGCGGTCAGCGCCGGCAATTACGGACTGATGCAGATCCGGCTCGGCACCGCACGCGCGATGGGCTACAGCGGCTCAGCCGAGGGCCTGCTCGATGCGCAAACCAACATGACTTATGCCGTGAAGTATCTCGCCGGCGCCTATCGCGCCGCCGGCGGCAACGAGGCGCGCGCAATCGCGCTTTACGCCAGCGGCTACAATGCCCGCCCGGTGCAGGAGGCTTCGTTCGTGACGCAGGCGCCCGCATTTTCGCCGGCCGGCTATGGCGCCGCGTCCTTCGGCTACGGCAGTGACACCAGTCCGGCGCTCGACGCCGCCTCGTGGGGCCATACCGCCCGGCACGCCGGCGTCCGCGTGAAGCATTGGCGGCATCGTCCGGCCTGATCCGGCTCGATTGACTGGAAACCGCCGCCACGGCCTGACGGCCGTCGGCGGTCTTTTTTCCGGCGCACGTCGTGCGAGGCGTTTCACGCGGCAAGATTGATTCGCTGGGACGCCGCGGCAACGATAGGATGCGGCGCGCAGCAGCATCGGGGGCGAGGCGATGTCCTTTCTCAGCGCGTTGTTCGGCCGGGCAGCCGGCGCTCCGGCCGAGAAAGCCGCCGAGCCGGTCGAGTACAAGGGCTACGTCATCCGCGCCGCGCCATATAAAGGCGACGGCGGTCAATTTCAGACGGCGGGAACGATCGAGCGTGAAATCGGCGGCGTGCTCAGGCAACACCGCTTCATCCGCGCCGATGCGTTCGCTTCGTATGACGAGGCGGTGACATTCACGCTCGGCAAGGCTCGCCAGATCGTCGATCTGCAGGGCGAACGGATGTTTCAATGACCCGTCATCACCGGGCATAGCCCGTTCGAAGAACGGCGTCGCTTCGCTCGCCTATGACCCGGTAATCAGCGTGCGAGAAGATGATGCGCGCGCCGTCATCGGACAAATCGCGCACCAGACAGCTCATTCCGCGCCGCGCTTGATCCGATCCCGCATATGGTGCGTAATCAAAGCTTGGACATACTGTTGCCGGAACTCTTCGGCGGTATTCCCAGACCTTGCAATTTTACGGCTGTCCCATGGCGACAGGACGGCGCATTGCAGCGGTTTTGAGCGCGGCCATTGCCGCCGCGGCCGTCATATTGATGCCGGCCGGCCCGGCGCGCGCCGGCGGTAGCAGCTGCGACCTCAATGACATCTGGAACGCGCTGCAAAACACGCTGAACACGATTTCGTCGGCCAATTGCGCAGGCGTCACTGCCGATCCGGCCCTGTGGGCGCCGGTGGGTGTCGCGGCCGGCGTCATGGCCGGCGTCTCCCAAAGCCAGCAATTCTGCCAGGACGTGCAGAATGCGCAGAACCAATTGACCAACGTTCAGGGCGACGGCAACAGTCTGGTCACCCAACTCGGCAATCTCGGCATCGATGCGAGCTTTCTGTCGTCGGTCCTCGATGTTCTGAGCAGTGCCGCCGATGCGCTGGCGATCGTGCAATGCGCCTGCGGGCTATCGAACAACATCACTCAGGTCGGCGGCGATCTCGGCGCCTGCGTGACAGATGCGCTGTGCGATCTGCAAAACCTGGCGCACCAGATCGACCCCGCTGGGTTCGGCTCGTGCAGCGGCTCGATCGACAACGTGCCGACCAATTGCACGCAGAATCCGTGCAACGCTCAGACCGGCGCTTGCGATCCTAATCTTGCCGGTAACGCCATCATCAAATGTCCCTCCGGCGATGACGCCCCGCCGGTGTCGCAGTCGGCGAGCGGTAGCGGTACTGTTGTCAGCGTCGTGGAAGGCGCCGACGCGTCGGGCACGATCAGTGTCGAGTCCTGCCTTTGTCCGGCGCCGATGACCGTCAACTGGGTGACGGCCGGCAACTATTCGGGTTGGGCCAACGTTGTCCAGGACGGGAACTGCCAGTTCTTCGTCTGCGAATGTCCAAAGGGCACGACCCAGGCGTCCACGAGCGGGGCCGGGCAATACGTCTGTGTCTGTCCGGACGGCCAGCCGGCGCAACCGCCGATCAAGACCGAGCTCAACCCGGAAGGTGCCGCCTGTCCGCCGTCGCTGACGGGGCCCACGTGTCCGCAAGGTCAGGTCGCGTATGGCCAACAATGCGTGCCGGCCTGCACGGCGAACGAGGTGCGGACGCCCTCGGGTACATGCTGCAATCCAAACCAGGTGGCTTCGTGCGGCATGTGCTGTCCGGCGGGGATGGTTCCCAATCCGTCGAACGGCACGTGTATGCCCAATCAAGTCATCCAGTAGGCGCGCGATGGCGGTTGCGCGCAAAAACCATCGGCGACATTGGCGCTGGCCGCGGCGCGGAAATCAGTTTTGGTTTGCGGTTGCTGTCTGCGCGGGCGTCGCCCTGTCCACCGGTGCGAATGCCCAGCAGTTTCCCAATCCGGTTGTCGTGCTTGGCAATGCCGCGGTGACCGGCTTTTCAGGGGCGTTGCCGCCGATCGAGATCGCGCCCGGCGCCGATCCCGGCCTGACCACGTTTATCAATCTGAACGGACCATCGCTGCGTATCGTCGATTTGCAGCACATGGGCGGACCGCCGGTGGCGCAGTTCGTCGGCGCACTTAAGCCCTATAGTTTCCCGGCGGCGGTGATCGGACAGGTATTCGGTGTGGCGCTGGACGATCGCACGCCGCCCAATATCTACGTTGCGGCAACGTCGGCTTACGGACTGCCGATTGTCGCGCCCGCATCCGACGGCCAGCCGCGGCATATCAAAACCGGTACGCCGAACGCGACCTTCATGCCCGGCCTTTGGGGATCCAAGGGCGGTCCAGGGACGATCTGGAAAATCGACGGCGTGACCGGCGCGGTCAGTTTGTTCGCCGATGTCACGCTTGACGGTCGCGTTAATTCCGGTGCAGCGCTCGGGGGTCTGGCCTTCGATCCGGTTTCACAATCGCTGTTCGTGGCCGATCGCGAGACCGGCTTTATTCATCGCTTCGATATGGACGGTCGCGAACTCGGCCGCTACGACCACGGCGACGCCGGGCGTTCGGCGCAAGGTTTGCCGCCCGTGCCGTGGACGTCGCAAGTGCCGCTCGATATCACCCGAGCGCAATTTGACAGCACCGATCCGAACACCTGGAATTACGCGGCGGCTGCTCGCCGCGTCTTCGGGCTCGCCGTTCATCAGCATCGGCTTTATTACGCGGTCGCCGACGGCTTGCAGGTCTGGTCGGTCGGGCTGAGTGCCGACGGTTCGTTCGGCAGCGATGCGGTGATTGAGCTGGCGGTGCCGCCGGCGGCCGGGCCGACCGAAATTTCGAAAATAGCTTTCGACGAGCAGGGCCGGATGTTTCTTGCCGAGCGGCCGGCGCCGACGGGCGCTTTTGATTTCGAGGCGCTCGCGGTTCCGGCGACCGGCCGCGTGCTGCGCTACGCCATTGCCGGAACGATGGCGGACGGCCGGCGTATTTGGCAGCCGACGCCCGACGAATATGCGATCGGCTTTCCGCGCGATCTGCGCAACAGCAACGGCGGCATCGCGATCGGCTATCGTTACGACGCGAAGGGCGATCTGGTGCCGGCTTTGTGCGACGGCTTCATGTGGTCGACCGGCGAAGATTTGCGCGACGCGGCCGATCGCGCGCTCGTCGCACGGCTGACCAAGACCGGCCCGCTCGATGTGGACGGATTGCAAGGCAACGGGACCTGGCGCGTGCGCCGCAACGACGAACCACCGCTTGCTTCGTATTTCATTGATTACGACGATCGTTTCGATGAAGACGGCGCGCGCGGACATCTGGGCGATATTGCAATTGCGCGCAAATGTCCGCCGCTGCCGCCGCCGCACATACAAATCTATCCGACCACGCCGGGCGGGCCCCCTGGCCGGCACGCCGGACCGCCTGGAGCCGGACCGCCACCTGGCCAACCCGGAACGCCGCCACCACCACCGCCGAACAACAATTGTCCGCCCAATCAGGCCCGCAATGTCACGACCGGCGCTTGTGGACAATGTCCGCGGCCAAACGTGCTGATCAACGGCAAATGCTGCACAGTGAATTCGATCGCCGCCAACGCCGCATGCTCGAACTCAAGTTGTCCCGCGGGACAGACGGCTATTGGTCCGAGCAACTTCTGCTGCAACAACGGTCAGGTTTATACCGGCTCCGGCGGCGCCAAGGCTTGCTGCAGCGGCCAAGTCGTGAACGGCCAGTGTCAGCCGTCAAACACCCCACCGAAGACGCCGATATGTACGGCCGGATCGCCCTGCTGCGGCAAGGGCTACGTGACCTCCGGCAATTCCTGCTGCCTGGCAAGCCAGATGACCTCGACCGGCACGTGCTGTCCCAAGGGACAGGTCCCGAGCGGGCCAAACAAGGCGCAATGTCAGCCGCCTATTCTCATCCCGGTCGGTCCGCACTGCTGTAGCTCCGGCCTTATTCCAACCGGTGACGGAAAATGTTGCGCGGCAGCGAATGTAACGAGCGGCGGCGCCTGCTGTCCCGGTCCGGTCAGCGCGACCGACCGCGGCCATTGCCCGGTGTTGACGCCGATATCGCCGGCGCCGGCATGTGCGCCGGGCTATACCCGGATGCCGGACGGCAATTGCTGCAACAACCGTTTCATCAGCGATGACGGCATGTCCTGCACCGGCGGGCAGCAGCCATGCCCCAAAGGCGAATTCCGCGACCCCAGTGGAGCCTGCACGCCGGTTGCTTCGCCTTCCGGTCCATGCGCGCCCGGGCTGGCGCTCGACGCCAACGGCAACTGTATCAGTGGCGGCGTGCCGCCGCCGCCGGCCATTGTTCCTCGCGGGTCGCGCCATCCGCTCGTGCCGCCGCCTCGAACGAGAAGGCTGCCTGGCCTGCCGCCGCGCGGCGCTCCACCGCCGGGTATCCGATAATGCAAAATGGACGAGACGGAGACAGCAAAATGAAAGCTGCGATTGTGGGCGTCGGCATGGCCGCCGCATTGACGCTGGTGGCGCCGTCGGCAGGGCGGGCGCAGGACGCGCGCGACGCAATCGAGGGAATCGTCAAAGACTACCTTGCTGCCCATCCCGACGAGGTCGGTCAGATCGCCAAAGATTATCTGGTCAAGCACCCGGAGGCGGTCGGCGAGATCATGGCGAGCGTGCTGAAGCGACGCCCGGTGGTGAACAAGAGCGCGGACAACAGTGCCGCTGCGCCGGGGAGCAATGCAAAAGTCGCCGATCACAGTGCAGCGGTGGCCAGCAATGCGCAGACCTTGTTCTCGTCGCCGCATCAGGTCACGCTTGGCAATCCGAACGGCGACGTCACGCTGGTCGAGTTTTTCGACTATAGCTGCGGCTTCTGCAAACGGGCGCTCCCCGATATGTTGACCTTGATCAAGAATGACCCAAACCTCAAGGTTGTGCTCAAGGAACTTCCGATTTTGGGCCCGGGCTCGGTGGAAGCCGCGCGTGTGGCCATTGCGGTGCGCATGCAGTATCCGCAGGGACAAAAATACCTGGCGTTTCATCAGGAATTGCTTGGCGGTCCCGGCCATGCCAGCAAGGAACGGGCGCTCGAAGCGGCCAAGGACCAGGGTCTCGACCTGACCCGCCTCGAGCGGGACGAGGCAACTGATGAGGTTGGCGTCACTATTGGCGAAGGCGGCAAGCTTGCAGCGGCGCTCGGTATTAGTGGCACGCCAAGTTATGTCATCGGCGACAAAGTCATTGTCGGGGCGGTTGGCCTCACTGCTCTGAAGGAGCGGATCGCGGCGGTCCGCGCGCACAGCGTTAATTAGACGTCATAAAAAATGCCGCACGAGGATTGGGGAAGGGGGCCGATAGCCCTTCCGTCAGTCGATTTTATTCCCATATTTCGGGCGCGGACGCCTTCGGGGTCCGCTAACTTGGCGGATGACCGAATCCGGGTTGATCTGGATCAGGAAGGCCGCCGGGATACCGGATACAACCCAATGACGATGTCCCGATCGCGCCACAAAGGGCGTTTGGGATAGGCCGAGGGAAGGATATGGATTTCGAAAAATACACCGACCGCAGCCGCGGTTTCATTCAGTCTGCCCAGTCGCTCGCCGCGCGCGAGGGACATCAGCAATTTTCCACCGAGCACCTTCTCAAGGTGTTGCTCGACGATCCGGAGGGTCTAGCCGCGGGGCTGATCGACCGGTCGGGCGGCAACTCACGCCAGGCATTGGCTGCCGTGCAAGCAGCCTTGGCCAAGCGCCCGAAAGTGTCCGGCGGAGGCGCCGGCCAGATTTACCTCGATCCGGCGCTGGCGCGGGTGTTCGACACCGCCGAAAAGGCGGGTGAGAAAGCCGGCGACAGTTTCGTTACCGTCGAGCGGTTGCTGCTCGCGCTCGCCTTGGAGAAAGCCAGCGACGCTGGAAAGATTCTGGCCAACGCCGGCGTCACGCCGCAAAACCTCAATGCCGCGATCGAGGCGCTACGCAAGGGCCGTACCGCCGATTCCGCTTCGGCGGAAAACGCCTATGACGCCCTGAAGAAATATGCGCGCGATCTGACGCAGGCCGCCCGCGACGGCAAACTCGATCCGGTAATCGGACGCGACGAGGAAATCCGTCGCACCATCCAGGTGCTCTCACGCCGGACCAAGAACAACCCGGTATTGATCGGCGAGCCGGGCGTCGGCAAGACCGCAATCGTCGAGGGATTGGCGCTGCGCATCGTCAACGGCGACGTGCCGGAAAGCCTGCAGGACAAAAAGTTGCTGGCGCTTGACCTCGGCGCGCTCATCGCCGGCGCCAAATATCGCGGCGAGTTCGAGGAACGGCTCAAGGCGGTGCTGCAGGAGGTCACGTCTGCGGCCGGCGCCTACATTCTGTTCATCGACGAAATGCACACTTTGATCGGCGCCGGCAAAGCCGATGGCGCCATGGATGCATCAAACCTGCTCAAGCCCGCACTGGCGCGCGGCGAGCTGCACTGTATCGGCGCGACCACGCTGGACGAGTACAAAAAGCATGTTGAAAAGGACGCCGCTTTGGCGCGGCGATTCCAGCCGATTTATGTCGAAGAGCCGAGTGTCGAGGATACCATCTCGATCCTGCGGGGCTTGAAAGACAAATACGAGGCCCACCACGGCGTGCGGATCAACGACGGCGCCCTAGTCGCGGCGGCGACACTGTCGCATCGCTACATCACCGACCGCTTCCTGCCCGACAAGGCGATCGACCTGGTCGACGAAGCGGCGGCGCGGCTGAAAATGCAGGTCGATTCCAAACCGGAAGAGCTCGATTCGATCGACCGCGAGATCATCCGGCTCAAAATCGAGCAGGAAGCGCTCAAAAAAGAGCACGACCCCGGTTCGCGCTCCCGGCTGAGCGTGCTGGAGACCGAGCTCGCCGCGCTGGAAAAGCAGTCGGCCGATCTGACGGCGCGCTGGAAGTCGGAGAAAGAAAAGCTTTCGGATGCGCAGAAGCTCAAGCACGAGCTCGACCAGCTGCGCGTCGAACTCGCCAACGCGCAACGCCGCGGCGAATATCAGCGCGCCGGCGAGCTTGCCTATGGCCGGATCCCCGACATTGAAAAAAAGCTCAAGGCGATGGAGGGCAGCGAAGGCAAGGGTGCGATGGTCGAGGAGGCGGTCACCGCCAATCATATCGCGCAGGTTGTTTCCCGCTGGACCGGCATCCCGGTCGATCGCATGCTCGAAGGCGAAAAAGAAAAGCTCCTGCGCATGGAGGAGCAGATCGGCAAGCGTGTCGTCGGCCAGGCCGATGCGGTGCGGGCCGTGTCCACCGCGGTGCGGCGCGCGCGCGCCGGTTTGCAGGATCCGAACCGGCCGATCGGCTCGTTCATGTTCTTGGGTCCAACCGGCGTCGGCAAAACCGAGCTGACCAAAGCGCTGGCCGAATTCCTGTTCGACGACGAGACCGCGCTGATCCGCATCGACATGTCGGAATACATGGAGAAGCACGCGGTGGCACGCCTGATCGGTGCGCCGCCCGGCTACGTCGGCTACGAGGAGGGCGGTGCGTTGACTGAAGCCGTGCGGCGGCGGCCTTATCAGGTGGTTTTGTTCGACGAGATCGAGAAAGCACATCCGGACGTTTTCAACGTCCTGCTGCAGGTGCTCGATGACGGCCGGCTCACTGACGGGCAGGGTCATACCGTTGATTTCCGCAACACCTTGATCGTGATGACGTCAAATCTCGGCGCCGAACTGTTGGTCAATCAGCCGGAGGGTCAGGATACCGAGGCGGTGCGCGATCAGGTGATGGCGATCGTGCGGGCGAGCTTCCGGCCGGAATTCCTCAACCGGGTGGACGAGATCATCCTGTTCCATCGGCTGCAAAAGTCCGAGATGGCGCGCATTGTCGATATCCAGATGGAACGGCTGGCGCGTTTGCTGGAGGAGCGCAAGATCACCATCAAGCTCGAAGCGAGCGCGCGGGAGTGGCTGGCCGACAAGGGCTGGGATCCGGCCTACGGTGCGCGTCCGCTTAAGCGCGTCATCCAGAAATCGATTCAGGATCCGCTAGCCGAATTGCTGCTGTCCGGAAAAATCAAGGACGGCGAGACGGTCGCGATCTCGGCCAGCAAACAGGGGCTGAAATTCAACGGCGAGATTGTGGCGGCGGCGGCGTAATTCCGTCACCCTGGGTGCTCGGCGCGTTGCGCCAAGTCTTGAGGGATGACAGTGCGGAGTTACCGCGCCGCCCGCTGTACCGCCGGCGCGTTCAACCGTTCGCGCAGGCGGCCAACAAAATAGCGCGCCTGCGACTTCGGCAAACCGCCGATGCGAAGCGGATTGAGACCGCCCGAACTTTCAACGCTGATCGCGTCCCAGAATAATCCACGCACATGGATGACTTCGGCAATGTGCGAGAGCGGCAAATGCTCATCGGTGCGCCGCCACGGCGTCAGCCAGTATCGCACGATATTGGTCGAGACGCCGATCCGATCGACAATCATGCGCGGCGGCAGCACCAGAAATGTCAGGCTGAAATGGCAGGCGGCCCAAAGTCGGCTCGAACGCACCTCAAGGTGTTCATAGGCGTCGGTTTGAGTCACGGAAACCTCTGGTCCGTCATCCTGAGATACGAGCGCAAGCGAGCCTCGAAGGATGAGCCGGTCGAGGCATCGGGGCCGCATCCTTCGAGGCTCATCGCTATGCGCCGAGCGCTTCAGGATGACGGGGAATATTCAGCGTATTTGGGCGACGCGGCCGGGAACATGCGCCATCAGCGCGTCCAGCTGTGCGCGGCTCTTTTCGAACAATGCGAGCGTAGCGCCGTCAAGCACGCGCCCACGCGGCAGCTTGACTTTCATCGGATCGACGAAGCGATCGTTGATCAAAATTTCAAAGTGCACATGCGAGCCGGTCGATAGACCGGTGGAGCCGACAAAGCCAATGATCTGGCCTTGCCGCACATGGCTGCCGACCTCGAGGCCACGCGCGAACGCCGTCATATGGCCGTAGGCGGTCTCATAACCGTTGGCATGGCGGATGCGAACATATTTGCCGTAACCACCCTTCAGCCCGATCTCTTCAATCGTGCCGTTGCCGGCGGCAAAAATCGGCGTGCCGAACGGTGCAGCCCAATCGACGCCGGTATGCATTTTCATGTAGTGCAACAGCGGATGGCTGCGCTCGCCGAAGCCGGACCGCATGATGCCGATTGCGACCGGCTTGCGGACGAGAAATTTTTTCGCGCTCTTGCCGGTCTCGTCATAATAATCGTACTGGCCGTCGTCGGCCGTTTGATAATGGTAGTAGCGCTTGGTTTCGCCGCCGACCGTCAGCGAGGCGTAGCGTACCTCATTCCTGCCGTCGGCGTTCTCGTCTTCCGAATACAACACGTCGAACGAATCGCCGGGCTGGACTTTGCGCTGGAAATCCACGTCGTAGGAGAAGATACGCACCAGCTCTTCGATGGTCGGGGTGGGGACGTTGTTGCGAAGCGCAGTTTCGTAAATGCTTTGATATAGCCGCACGCCCGTGCCGTCGTCTTCACCGGTATTATCGTCGCCGGTCTCGACGGTATCGTCGTCGACGTTGCGAATATCGACCGGCACGTAGGTGCCGTGGTCGGAAAGCGCGACCGCGGCTTCGATGCCGCTGTCGCCGGAAACAATGACGCGCAGCGGCTGCAGGTGGCCGAGGCCGGCTACCGCGGTGAGAACCCGCAGTCTCTGCCCGTCCTTGACGCCGCCCTCTTTCGCCCGCGCGCCGAGTACCGCGAGAATCTGTTTGATCTCATCGGGCGCAGCGCCGAGTTCGCGGAGGATGGAGCCGACCGTCTCGCCCTTCTTGACAGTGACGACGTGTTCGCTCCAGTCGTTGCCGGCATTGGTCTTGGAACGAAGGGTGATGTTTTCAGGCACGACCCGCGCCTCAAACCCGACATAGGGATCGGTGTCGCCTTCTGCGGCATAACTGAGCTTGAGGCCGGACGCGGGGCTGGCGCCGGTACTGGCGAGGAAGGGTGAAGTCGGCGCGAGCTTACTCGCCACATCGCGTACGCGCGCGACGACATCGTCCAGCGAGAGTCGCGTCGCCGGTTTGACCTTAGGCAGCAACGAATTGAGGTCGCAGACCCCCGGCGACACTTTGCTTTTGCCGGCGCTAGGCAGCAAATCGCAGGTGACGAACGACACCTCGGCATCAGGTTCGGCCGCCGGCGGCGCTTCGTCGGTGTTGGCGACGCTGTCGGTCAAAAGCTTCTGCGGATTGTACGGAGGAATGTTGGCGGAAAGTTCGGAAACGGTGAGGGAGAGCGTGCCGGCGACGCGTACAAAAGAACGTGTGCGAATGATTTCGCGATCGCGAATCTTCGAGCTGATCGGTACACGCAGGATCTGCCGGGCGACGCTCGGTTCGCTGATCGCGGCAAGCCGATCGGTCTTGTGAATTCCGCTTAAGCGGCCGCTGATGCCAGCGATCGCGCCGCGTAGCGCAATCTCGACGCGCTCCGGTGCCGTTGCAAAATTGGTTTCACCGTCCAGCGATGCATAAACGGCGCCTCCCATCAGGGCGGCGCCGCACAGGCCGGTCAGAATTGTACCGCTGAACCATTGCAGGGACAGCCGGCGACGGTCGACCAGACCGCCGGTTCCGCCATCGACCGAGAGCGGCGGCTCGTTACCGAGACTGATGGCCTCGGCTTCGAACCTACGATTTGCGCCGCGCAGCCTTCCTTGGTCCAAGACCACCGTCCCCTGCACTCGCGACTGCATCGGCTGACGCCTTTGCAAGTAAGGCGAGAGCACATCCGAGTCCGCTCCGGCCCGGGTTACCGGCCATCGCGGTCAAACGTCTATGTGATGCTTGCGATCCCCCGCAATCCGGCATCCCCGACGCGAATAAGCAAGAACGGCCGAGGAATGTGGCCCAAGTGCGGCCAAGTGCGGCCAAGTACGGCCAAGTACGGCGTGAAACAGCGGAAACGCCGAGCTCCGCCGCGCTATACACGTTCTGCGCGGGGCCCTCCCATATCCGGCCATAGCCGGCAAAAATTGCCGCCCTTTTAGCGATTCACAGCTGAGTGGTTTGCGCGGCAAACCGTTGACAACGCCGATGGCCGAAGACTATATACGGCCTCTTGACGCGCCGCCGCTGCTTCATCGGCGCGATGGCGCGTCTGC